>WJJU01000922.1 GCA_014729595.1 Chitinivibrionales bacterium | reverse complement strand
GCTTCAATTCGGCAATCTTCTCGCGCGCTTCGGCAAGAGAACCGACATACATGCCCCGTTTTCCGTCACTAACCGCGACTTTCCGGCGAAGCTCCAAAACATGCGACTTTTCGATATATCTCTTGTCGTAAAGCTTTTCCTTTGCCGACAGTTCTTCCTTAAGCGTGCCGTATATCGTCTCTTCCGCCTGAAGCTGACGCTTAAGTCCGTCAATCTTTTGCACGATCTGCTGAATACGCGCATTATATAGCTCAACTTGGCCTTGCAACGCTTTCCGTCGTGAATAGAATATCTTTTTTTCACAAGATATAAGCTCGCGAATTTGTGAGCTGTCAGCCTGTGAGAGCAATTCATGAGGCCAGGCGATGGTAGCGAGCACATTCATCTCGGCGGTAAGGCGCGCCTGCAATGCGAGCTTGGCATTGAGCTGCTTGCGAAGTCTTTTACACGAAGCTACGATGCGAGTCCCCTCGAGGATTATGAGTGGCACTCCCCTCTTTACCCGATCGCCGTCGCGCACACGGATTTCCTTGACAATCCCCCCTTCGAGGTGCTGGACAATCTTGCGCTCACTTTCAACTTTCACCTCACCCCCGGCGATGACCGCACCGGTTACTTCGGCAATCGCGGACAATGTCCCCAACCCCCCAAAGAAAACCAACAGAATCGTCATACCGGCGGCAATGAGCACTCGTGGAGAGGAGAAGGTGAATGAGGGAAGCAGATCGTGCTGAAAAGCCGTTGACGAACTGATCTGATTGGTAGTATTCTTAGTTTGCATGAATCGAAAGTTCCTGATTTTTGCCGACCGATTTGCGTACCATGAGCCGCTCGAACATCGCTTCCCGCGGTCCGGACATTCGCAACTCTCCATCCTGTAGCATCACTATCATGTCGGCACTTGAAAGCATGCTTACCTTGTGCGTAGTTATGATGACGGTACATTCTTCCTTTCTCAGTGAATCCAAAGCATCAAGTAGAGCCCGCTCCCCTTGAAGGTCGAGATTGGCGTTGGGTTCATCGAGGATCACGATGCGCGGATCACCATACAATGCACGAGCAAGGGCGATTCTTTGGCGTTGGCCACCGGAAAGGGTTACGCCTCCCCGACCTACCAACGTCTCGTAGCCCTCGGGAAGCCGTAGGATCAATTCATGCACATTGGCTTTTTGTGCCGCCTCGATGATTCGGCTTGAATCGAGCTTGTTCATGCGGGCAATGTTCTCCGCAATCGTGCCGCTCAATAATGCGACGTCCTGTGAAACATACCCAATATGCGGGCCTAACTTTTCATTGTCCCAAGCAGACAGATCCGAATCATCGATACGAATTTCGCCGGCTGTCGGCCTTTCCAGACCTAAGAGTAATCGACAGAGCGTTGATTTGCCCGCCCCACTGGGACCGATAAGACCGGCAATGGTTCCCTTATCGAGCGAAAACGATACGTTCTTCAGAATGTACCGGCCGTTGCGAAACAGTGTTACCTTATCGACCATGATTGCACCCCGCGGCGCCGGCAACACCACACGATCACGGGATTGCACCGAGGCAAAGAGCTGTTCAAGATTTCGGTATGCATGCAGTGCATCAACAATCCCACGCGAAAATGAAACCGTCGATTCTATAGGTGACAGCGCCCTCCCCATTATTATCGACGCGGCGATCATACAGCCGGCGGTACACTCACCCGATAGTGCAAGATACGCCCCCGTGCCGTATATAAAGACCTGCATAAGCAGGCGCACGGTCTTGGTAATTGTCTGGAAAATTGTGGCGCGATAGCTCGCCTTGGTTTGGAATTTCACCACATTCGCATTATACGAAGACCACCGCGAAAGCGCACCTTCCAACATACCCATGCCGCATACCGATTCGGCGTTATGGATACACGATTGCGCGAATGCGGAAGAATAACTTTGCACCACATTGGCATCTTTCAACGAATCTTCGGTTAGACGCTTATTAAGATAGCCGTTGAGTAATAAAAGAAGCGCCCCGCCGGTGGCGACTATTCCCAAGAGCGGGTGAAGCAAATAGATTACCAATAAGTAAATAGGTATCCAGGGAGCGTCGAAAAGTGGAAATATATGCGACCCCGTCAGGAATGTTCTGAGTGTGTTCACATCGCGAAGCCCTCTGCTATAAGCCGTTCCCTCCCCGCGGGAGCTTGCTCTGATCATCTCTCTGAGCGTCGACGCACTTAGAATATCGTCAATGCCCACTCCCGTGCATACGAGAAGTCGCGAACGAATGAAATCCAATGCGCCCATAACCAGATAGGATGCGACGGCTGCGATGGTTATCACGACAAGAGTCGGCATATTTTGACTCGACAGCACCCGATCGTAGATCTGAAGCATGTACAAAGGAAAAGTGAGCTGCAACACGTTCACGAAAAGACTAAAACAGGCGGTAAATGCAAAGTACCGGCCCACCTTTTGTTTAACATCGTTTAATTGACGCGATACCATAAGATTCTTTCTTTTTAATCTAGCCTGTTCGACTCATTTCGTTGTACGGACCGCAAAAAAGGGGAAAGTACCTTGCGGTACTCCCCCTCAGCCCTGTCAATGCGGCAGGTGCTTAGATGAGGAAATCATCGGCATCGAGATCCACCGTTCCGGTAAGTTTGATTTCCATATCCGCCGAACTATCACCATTGGTATCGATCTCAACGATCGTATCGCCGGCGTCCAGGTCATACCGCACTTCACCGGCCGCCCCGCTAAACGTGTCGTCCCCGATAAACTCCCCGTTCCCGGAAAGTATCGTCTGCAGATCGATCACATCGTCGCCGTTATTATCGAAATCCGTAATCGTATCCACGCCGCCCCCCGCTTCGGAATCGGCCACGGCATCGTAGTCAAACGTGTCGTTGCCGTTACCACCACTCAAAACGTCCTTCCCAACGCCGCCGTTGAGAACGTCGTTGCCGTCACCGCCGTTGAGGGTGTCGTTGCCGTCACCGCCGCTCAGCGTATCCTTATCACCCTCGCCCGACAGTTGATCATTCCCCGCAAAACCGTTAATCGTGTCGGCCTGGGGTGTGCCAACCAGAATGTCGTTCCCGTTCGTTCCATTGATCAGTGCCATGGTCATACCTCCTGGGAATTTAGAGAGATTGTAAAAGAAACATACAGCTACAGCATCTCGAAAAAGAGATACGGCTTAAAATGATTCGATTTCTCGTCATTATGGTCATGCAATCAGCATACGACCTTCAGCATGTAAGCTTTTCTGTTGAAAATTTACGCGACATAGAACCACTCTTTCGATACTTCAGCGTTCCAGGTCTCGGAGCCGCTTTCAAAATGAGCCGGTGCTCAGGCCAACCGCGACGACTTATCTGTTCCGTTGCAGCTCACACACAGGCCTTCTCGCTCGGCCATCCGTGAAGAAGCTCATTTCTAAAGCGGCTCTTAGTCACGCTATTGGTCGGCCATGACAACCCTGCGTCAAAAGGTCATATATCGCGCACTGCCGAAGTATCCTTACGAAAGGGGCGCGGCTCCGAATCGATGGTTACCCACACGAACTCTTTGGCTCGACTCGAAATGTGTTCGTCGTCAAACAGCACTAGTCAAAAGCGGAACTAGACGATCATCCCGAAAGTCGGTTTTCTTAATAGAACCCGAAGCCAAAGAATCCGAAGCTGAAATTTCCAATACAGTTCCGTACCCTGTATACGGATTGCGTTTTATAGAGATATGACCGGAGAGCGCTTAAAAATAAATATGATACGGGTTAAGGGTTTTCAGGCTAAAAGTAATGAAATTATAGCCCGTCATTGCACAAATATGTGTTTGACATGTATTTAAGCAATCGAATTATTTAGAATCATGGACAAGGTTATACCTATTTCCGAATGTCACTACGGTGAAGTCCGGAAATATCAATATGTGCCAAACGGATTTTTACCCTTTGGGAAAGCCCCCTTCGGCATACAATCGCTACGGGGTAAAGTTTACACACCAACATTGTTACCTATGAGAATCCGCCAAAAGATAGCCAATAGGCATGTGCCGTTCCTGTTAGTACAGTCTAAAGATAAAACCGCTATCCGCGACATGCAAGGGTTTTGGAAATTTCTAGCAATTTGCTCACACAACAATTTTTTTCTTCGGCGTAGCACCCTCGTAAAGTCGGTTTCAAAACGACTATGAGCGTAGAGCGATAAGCAGCATTGCCAAGGAAGCTTCTTCGGATTTTCCGAAACCGACTTTCGCATCCGCGTGAAGTGGCTCCGCGTTATCGAGACGCACTCTCACTACCGCGGGTGTTCCTCTTGTGCCGGCGAGACAATGCTCAGCCGCATGGTGAGTTCATCTCGAGTTGCCGAGGCGGAGTTACACGATAGCGGAAGTTCACTTTGGGATCCCGAGAAGGGGGTCTGCCGCCGCGCAGATGCTTTGGGGAAGACCGATACGGGTTTATGCCGGCGCGGAAGAGCTTTTCGGGCACTCGAGACGGGGGCCTGTGCCGTGAACCAGAGCAATTATGTGCCAAAAAAATATCGGCACGCGGCTTTTAGCGGTCATACAATGTATACAACCCTTGAGTACCCCAATCCTCACCTCCCTCCGCGGCCAATTGTTCGTAGCGCCTTTTGGCCAAGTCAAGGCCCGGCGTATCGAATCCCAATTCGGCGGCGGACTCAAGTGCAATACGCATGTCCTTGATGAAATGCTTGACATAGAAGCCGGGCTCGAAATCGCCTTTGATCATTCGGGGAGCAAGGTTTGACAGCGACCAACTGCCCGCGGCACCTTTTCCGATACTTTTGAGTACGGTGTTCTGGTCCAGGCCCGCCTTCTTTGCATACACAAGCGCCTCACACACCCCGAGCATCCCTGCAGCGATCGCAATTTGATTTGCCATTTTGGTATGCTGTCCGCATCCGGCGGGACCCTGATAGACAATGTTTTCACCCATGACTCGCAACAGCGGCAGCGCTCGGTCAAAAGCTTCCTTGGGGCCACCCGCCATTATTGACAAGCGCGCTTCACGCGCCCCTGTGTCGCCGCCGCTGACCGGAGCATCAAGAGCCGCCAAGCCCCTCTTCGTCGCCTCTTTGCTTATCCGCACCGCCAATGAGGGTTTCGAAGTAGTCATATCGATCAACACCGCGCCCTTCGGGGCGTTTTCGATTATACCGTCTGAACCAAAGTACACCTCCTCGACATCGGCGGGAAAACCAACGATTGTAATTATCACGGCGCCTGCCGCGGCCGTCCCGGCGACGCCGTCGTGCCACTTGGCCCCCCGATTCAAAAGATCCGCGGCCTTTGCTTTCGTTCTCGTGTAGACATGCAACTCGTAGCCTGCGTCGATCAGATGCCCGGCCATGCTTGCGCCCATAACGCCGGTTCCGACAAATCCGACCGATCTATTTTCGGGTACCATGCTCATGTTCAGTGCTCCTTGTCTCGACCATGGATTACTTTGCATGCCCAATATACAATGTGCGGCCGCTCAGACCGCTTTTGCGGCACAAGCACCGTTTGTGTTTGTTTTTCGCGCTCTTTGTTAGTAGTTCCGAAAGAGGTTAGGCACATTTAAAGAAGGAGATCCTATGGAATCCGCCGTCATACAATGCCCCTACTGTTGGCAATCAATCGAGGTACTTATCGATGAATCGGTGGCATGTCAGGAGTATGTCGAAGACTGCGAAGTGTGTTGCCGCCCCATCCGACTGGTGGTAACCGTGCGGCCCGAGGAAGCGGTGGAGGTGGAGGCGTTCACCGAAGATGAATGACGGCGGTCTCGTCTAAATTAGGCGGGGGAGGCATACGCTCCTACATAATCTTTCCCTAAGGAAAAGGTCGTCACTTTGCTCCTGTGTCTCATCCCGACGTTGGGGGTTCCCTTCCGCGTCACCTCCGGCGGTGGGAGACGGGAATACGGTTTGGGGAGCAGTTCTTGCGCTTTGTGCCTCCGCTACCCATGAAATGTGTATCATATCCCCTTCTCCGCCCGCGGCGAAAAGGTCCGGTGCTGTCTCGCATGCGTGATTACGCCGAGGCGCATAATTGGTTATTCGGAAATGGTGTTTGCGCCGGGCAACCTCTCGGCGGGTAGCGAGGTAGAGACCACCGGTCATAAAGCCGAAACCGCCGAGCTTAGGTCGAGTGCTTGTCTTCCGCCTCGGCCGTCTTCGTACGCCGAAAAAGCGCCGCATGAAATCGTTGTCATGTAGCATCCCATGATGCTATCGTGTATATTCATGCGGCTCATAATGCCGCCGTTATGAATATTACCTTCGGGGGGAAGGGCCAAGGATCCTTTAGTATGATTAATACCGCCATACGGAAAAGTCAAAGACAATTTGACAACATAGTTGCCGGTCTCGGGCGGCGATTCACAATGCATGAATCGGCCGTAGAAATGGTACGGAGCCCCGATAGGGGGCGTCTTTTGCGAGTATCCGATCGCATTCGCAGAACATTCGCCCGCCACAATCCACCAATTTACGTAGGCCGTCATGTTGGAACCGGTGGATTTGCCGACGTTTTTCTTGCGGAGTCAAGCTACGAAGATGAAACCCGCTTTGCCGTCAAAGTTCTGCGCAGCGATCTTTTGCGATTATCGCCCGCCGAAGACCGCCGGGAAGAGGAGATGCGGATCAAGGAGGTCAAACGCCGTTTCAGTAACGAAGCCTACATTCAGTGGCATCTTTCCAAAAGTCTCTCGGAACGTGTCGCCCGCGGCGTCGTCAAGGTATACGATCACGGAGAGTTCGACACCGAAGAGGAATTCAGGTTCATACTCATGGAGCGAATGGGGTTGACATTGAGAGTTTTTCTCAGCGACCCCGCCAACTTCGGCGCCGACCCCGACCTGCTATTGTACAAAACGGTACTCATGACCAAAATAGCCGACATCGTGAGCAACGTCCATAAAGAAGGCGTTTTCCATCGTGACATAAAGCCCGAAAACATACTTTTTCCCATAATTCCGGTTGGTGAAGAAACGGCGGCCACCGATACGCCCGCAAAGCGTTGCGCCCGCCAAATTCAAGTGAAACTCGCCGATTTCGGCACGGTTCGATGGGTGCGCTCCCATAATGATTCGTTCGACGGGGCAATTATCGGATCTCAGTTTTACATGTCGCCGGAGCAGATATTCCACCCGCGGCGCCTGGACCCGCGAACCGACATTTATTCATTCGGCCTGGTTTGCTACGAACTGTTGCATGGTGTCCACGCCAAGGAAATTGACAAAAGGACAGCCGAACCGATTGACGTAGTCGCACGCAAACAACCCGTTCGCCTTCGAGCCCCCGAAGGATTCGAGCCTCTCAACGACATAATCATGACCTGCCTTGCGGAACTCGAGGACCGCTACCGGACAATGGACGAGGTTGTCGGTGCCCTTCGTGCGTTCATGGCCGAGCGATGGAGTGAAATCGGCAAAGTGTGAGATCAACCGAATACGGCGGCGAGAACCAAGTCCGCGATTATCGTTGCCGGAATTCGTCGGTTTCCACGTTCGTTCCAAAGCTTAATAAGAAGGCGGAGCCCTACTGGCTCACGTCATCGTACCCTACGTATTCTCTCACTCAGCCCCTTATGTGCACGTTTCATTCTGAAAGTGGCTTTGAAGGATTCGCACGCCAACACCGCCTACTGCGTTACAATATCAACATACCGCCGCACCGTCTCTTCAAGACCGTAATCGAAAGCCTCCACAACGAGCGCGTGTCCTATCGAGACCTCCCTGACGGTGCGGAGGGCGTCGAGAAAAGGACGTAGATTTCTCAGGTTAAGGTCGTGGCCGGCATTGATCTCGAGCCCTTTTGCCGCGCCGAAATCCGCGGCCTCTTTGTAGCGCCGCAGGACGGCCTCGTAGTCGCCGCCCGCAAACGCCTTTGCGTATGCTTCGGTGTATAGCTCAATGCGCTCGGCGCCTGTCGCGGGCGCCAAGGCGATCCGCTCGACCACGGGGTCCATAAATAAACTCGCGCGAATCCCCGCCGCGCGAAGCTCCCTTACCACCGCCGTGAGCCTTTCCCCTTCACACTCCAAATCCCAGCCGTGATCGGAGGTAAGCTGCTCGGGGGAATCCGGTACCAGCGTACACTGATCCGGCTTCACCTTATGCACCAGTTCCAAAAAACGCGGCGTGGGATTTCCTTCAATGTTGAACTCAACGGCCGACAGGCTGTCGACGTACGCACCGATTTCGACGGCGTCGGTGTAACGAATGTGCCGCTCATCGGGCCGAGGGTGGACGGTTATGCCGTGAGCGCCGGCTTCCACGCACCGCTTTGCCATCAGTAACACATTAGGGATATCGCCGTCGCGCGAATTGCGCAGCAGTGCGAATTTGTTGACGTTAACACTTAGCTTAGTCATTATTGCCTCTCTCTACCCGTTGCGCCGATTCCGTTTCGTGATTGGCTGATTTTGCGCTCCATCCACCATGCGCACCATGAATTCCGGCACGGAGACAGTAAATTGAATCATGCCGCACCGATCGTTGAGAATTAGTTCCCTCCTTCAACCTTAGAGGGAATAGGTGGTCCACCTCATTTCTTTAGACCTTTTCCTCTTCGCATCCCCACCCACTCGCACTTACTCGAACGTCGATGAAAGTGCACTGAGTAGTTACCATCGTCTTATTTTTACCTATTCGAAGAATATCGGGGTTAATTACCTAAACCATGCGAAGAGTCATTTAGCTTAGGCGGCTATTGATCCGGCGGCTAGGTGTGTATATCGATTTCGCTTATCTTCAGGAATAAGCCCGGGGTTAAAAACAATTGTCCGGTATGATGTTTCAAGGCCAAAAGAAAATACCCGCGAACGCCACTTGTCCCGAGGACCACCGTGGCTCATGACCACTCACACGATCATAGCCATACCCATGCTCATACCCATGCAACCGGTAGTATAGGCACGGCCTTCTTTTTGAATCTGCTGTTCACGGTCGCGGAGTTCTTCGGGGGTGTTTTAACAAACAGCGTGGCGATTCTTTCCGATGCAGTCCATGATCTCGGTGACAGCATCACACTTGGACTCTCCTGGTACCTAAATCAAAAATCGATTCAAGGCAGAGACGAGCGATTTTCGTATGGATACCGCCGGTTCTCGCTATTAGGAGCACTGGCGACCGGAATTGTTCTGCTGGGGGGCTCGATTTTGGTTTTATCAGAGGCGATTCCACGGCTGCTGGAGCCGGAGACGCCCAACGCCCCGGGAATGCTCGCTTTTTCGATTGTAGGGATTGTGGTGAACGGAGCCGCCGTGCTGCGTCTACGGGGGTTAAGTTCCCTTAATGCGCGGGTTGTCGCTCTGCACCTCCTTGAAGACGTCTTAGGATGGGTGGGTGTACTCATTGTGAGCGTTACCCTTCTTTTCTTGGACCTTCCCATCCTTGACCCCATTCTTTCTATCGTTATCACCAGCTATATTCTCTATAATGTCGCCCGGAACTTGCGCAAAACGCTGACCGTCTTCCTACAGGCGGTCCCGTCCGACGCCGACCCGGTAGCGGCCGAGGCTCTTCTCTCCGAAATTGAAGGGGTGATTTCGGTCCATCACACTCACTCATGGTCGCTCGACGGGGAGCATCATGTGTTGACCACGCATGTTGTGGTTTCCCCCCAAACGAGCTGGGAAGAAGCTTCACACATAAAAAGGAAAGCCAAAAAACTCCTTCGAAGTCACGATTTTCACTTCGCAACTATAGAGATCGAGGTCGAGGGAGAGCCGTGCGAAGCGGAGGATTAACTCGATTTTTCGGGATCCGTAGACACTTATTCCGCAAGCAACCCTTTAGCCCTGGAACTATTCGGCCGCATATAGCATTTTTGGTGCTCACCATTGATTTTAATTCTTTCCACGAAAGGACCGTGATATGAGTGAGATTCACAGTGTACAAGCACGCGAGATTATCGACAGCCGCGGCAATCCAACTTTAGAAGCCGAAGTACGCCTCGATTCCGGCGCCATAGGCCGGGCCGCCGTCCCAAGCGGCGCTTCGACCGGCGAGCATGAAGCCGTGGAGCTTCGCGACGGCGAAAAAAATCGCTTTTTGGGTAAAGGAGTAACGAAAGCCACCGGCAATGTCAATAAAACTATCGCGCCCAAACTGATCGGCATGGATGCCATGGATCAGGTGCTGATCGACCAAACTATGATCGAGCTTGATGGAACCGAGAACAAGGCCAAACTCGGCGCCAACGCCATTTTGGGCGTATCGTTGGCTTGCGCCAAGGCGGTTGCCGAAGAACTCGATATGCCACTGTACCGCTACATCGGCGGCGCTAATGCCAAAGTTCTACCGGTTCCGATGGCCAATATCATGAACGGTGGCGCGCACTCATCGGCGCCGATCGATGTTCAGGAGTTCATGGTTCAGCCGTGGGGCGCGCCCACATTTAAAGAGGGTATCCGCTGGGTCTGCGAGATTTTTCATGCCCTCAAAGGCATCCTAAAAGAACGTGGCCTGTCCTCCGCGGTCGGTGATGAAGGTGGCTATGCACCGGAACTCAAGGGTAACGACGATGCAATCGAGACCGTCGTGAAATCGATCGAAAAAGCCGGGTTAAAACCCGGCCGGGACGTCTGGATCGCTCTGGACCCGGCATCCTCCGAATTCTACGACGGCAAAACCAAAAAGTATATCTTCAAGAAGTCCGACGGTTCCGAGAAGACGGCGCAGGAAATGGCCGAGTATTGGGCCAACTGGTGCAAGGCGTACCCGATCCGCTCTATCGAGGACGGTATGGCCGAAGATGACTGGGACGGCTGGAAAATTCTTACCGACATGGTGGGTGACACGGTACAGCTTGTCGGTGACGATCTCTTTGTGACCAACGTCAAGCGCCTGGAGATGGGACTCGAGAAGGGTGTCTGCAATTCCATCCTTATCAAGGTCAATCAAATCGGCACGCTCACCGAAACGCTCGATGCGATAGAGCTGGCCCACAAAAACAACTACACCGCCGTGGTCAGCCATCGTAGCGGAGAAACGGAAGACACCACGATCGCCGACATTGCGGTCGCTACAAACGCCGGCCAAATTAAAACCGGCTCCGCCAGCCGCACCGACCGAGTCGCAAAGTACAACCAGCTTCTTCGTATCGAAGAGGAGCTGGGGAGCGTGGCTCGCTATGGGAAATGGATGAAGATGTAAGCTCAATTTTGAGCCTTTTTGTAGGCCTTACTTCGTTTTGAGCTTACGATCTTGTTATAAAAGGGCCCGGTAAGGGCCCCTTATGAGCCTCCCAAGTGCCGACTTAGTGTTTTTTTTGATAAATGGTCGATCACGAAGCGCGTATCTACAAACAGCATCCCTTTCGTCACAGTGCGGAGCCGGTCGAATCCATCCGGGATTCAGCGCCGTATCTTGAGTATTTCCCGAGCGCGCCCGAATAAACGAGCAGATTGTTCGAGGACAATGCCGCTCATCGCCAACTGTCGGGCAACAGCTTTCTATGCCCCAATTTTCCCGAAAAACCAACATTTGACTCCAACACAACTAAAAAGTATCTTTATGACTGACCGGTCAGTCACCCACTGGTCTTTTTCATAGTCTAAGTCAATTTTGAAGAGTAAGGGCAGGGCATGGCGCCGAGGAATGCGGAACAGTTCAAGGAAATGCGCGAAAGCAGCCGTCGGAAAATTCTACGGACTGCACTGGAGCAATTCGGCACCAAGGGCTATCATACGACTTCGATTGAGGCGATCGCCAAGGCCGCCGGTATTTCCAAGGGGTTGATATACAACCATTTCAAGGGCAAAGAACAACTACTCGAAGCCATTCTTGTGGGAAGTATCGACGAGATGGTGGAGATGTTTGCTTCATTATTCGAGGCTGATAATCCCCGAAAGCAGCTCAAGCTTTTTATCGACGCCATGTTTGATTTCGCTCTTCGCGAACAGCAGTTTTGGCGGCTCTATTGGTCGCTTATGTCACAGCCGAAAGTTCCCGAGGGTATTCAGGGGCATGTGGCCGAGAAACTTCGCGGGATCCTCGATTCGGTTCAAAGAGTTTTTCGGCTCACGGATGCGCGTGACGCGGTTGCCGAAGCGTGGTTGTTCGCGGCGATGCTCGACGGTGTAATCTTGTACTATGTTTTCGATCCGGAGCACTGTCCGATGGACGGGATTCGAAAAGTCATTTACGATAGATATGGATTAGTGTAATGCGATTTGAGCCCTCTCACTCGTTGGAGATTACCGATGCGTATCACTCAAACGACACTTTTAGTGATTATGGCCCTTGCCAATGCATGGACGGCGCCACGGTCGGCGTCCGATTCGGCCGTGGTGGCCGAAATAGCGCAAAAGTACGACAACCTTTACAAGAGCAAATCTAGCCATTCAAAAATGGAAATGGAGATCATCACACCCCACTACCGGCGCACACTTATGGCGCGTGTCTGGACCGAAGGTAAAGAAAAGATGCTCATTCGCATTTTGGAGCCCCGAAAAGAGCGGGGAGTGGGAACACTCAAGATCGGTGACGATATGTGGAACTACCTTCCCAAGACCAATAAGATTATCAAAATTCCGCCATCGATGATGATGAGTTCATGGATGGGGTCTGATTTCACCAATGATGATCTGGTTCGCGAGTATACGCTTCTGGAGGACTACATGCTGGAGCTTATCGATCCCGATACGGTCGCGGAGAGTCTTTATGTGCTGAAAGCGGAGCCCAAATCCGGCCGCCCCATTATATGGAATAAAATCCTCCTGGCGGTTCGTCGTGACGATTACCTGCCGGTATGGCAGGAGAACTACGACGAATCGGGTGACTTGATGCGTGTTTTTAAATTCAGCGATTACACAACCTTCGACAAACGCACCATACCGGCCGTCATGACATTAGTACCGCAAGATAAAGAGGGGCATAAGACGGTGCTCCGGTATCTTGCCATGGAATTCGAAGTCGATGTCGACAAAGGGGTATTCTCGCTCCGTAATCTTCGTTCGCCCGTTCGGGAGCGATAGCATGCCGGCATTCAAGATTGCCTTCCGCAACGCACTTCGGCAACGGCGGCGTACGATCCTGACGCTGTTGACCATGCTGGGCGGCTATGCCTTGGCGTCGATCAGTATTGGCTGGGCCGACGGCACCTACAACACTATCATCGACATCTTCACCCGAAACCGTTTGGGTCATGTGCAGATTCACGCGGCCGGTTACCTTGACAAACCATCGCTTTATAAAAAAATCGCGGATTACCGCCGGATAGGAAAAGTGTTGTCCGGGATCCCAGGTGTTGAAGCCTGGGCGCCGCGGCTTAAAGCGGCGGGACTCGTTTCGGTCGGTGACAACAGCAGTGCGGCTTCCATTACCGGTATCGACCCGGGCCTCGAAAATGCGGCCACGCGGTTCTCACACAAAATTGCGGCAGGAAAGATGCTTGAAGACGCCGGGGGAGGAACGGTACTCGCGGGCAAGGGGCTGGCCAAAGTTTTAGAAGCAGAGATCGGCGATACGCTGGTGATTGTATCCCGGGCGGCCGACGGCTCGATCGCCAACGACCTTTACACGATCCGCGGCATAGTAGAAAGCGGCAATTCCCTCGAGGATCGTTCGTCGTTATACATGCACCTCGACGAAGCGCAGGAACTGTTCGCGCTTTACGGAAGCGTCCACGAAATTGCGGTTGTCGCCGAACGAAGCGGTACGGCGCGGGCGCTTGCCGCCAAAATCATCGATGCGCTTCCCCCCGAAAAAGAGCTTGCGGTCGCTCCCTGGCAGGAATTCGCGCGATCATTCCATACGGCGATGCAGGCCGACAAGCAGGGAATGTACATTTTCCTCTTTGTAATAATGCTTATTGTGGCGGTAGGCGTTCTCAACACGGTACTTATGGCCGTACTCGAGCGTCGAAGAGAATACGGATTGCTCAAAGCGGTCGGCACGCGACCGGGCCGACTGTTTTGGCTCATACTAATCGAGTCGGTAATCATTGCGATCGCCGCCATAATCGGCGGAATAGGCGTAGGCCTTATGGGTAATTGGCTTCTTTCGGTCTACGGCATACAACTTCCGCAACCAATCAGCTATGGCGGCATGGAAATCCGTTCTCTTCATGCCGAAATAAATTTTCGAACGATTTACATACCCGCCGTGGTGGTACTTGCTACCGCGGCGCTGGTCAGCATTTTCCCCGCCCTCCAGGCGGCACGGGTGGACCCTGCGCATGCGATGCGCACTCATTAAGCGGTGGTGAAGGAATCACGATGCTTCAGTTATTAGAATTGGCTTGGCGTAACATGTTCCGCAATAAGCGGCGTACGTTCATTGCCGGAACCGCCATCGGAATCGGCCTTGCCGCACTGATCTTCTCCGATGCATTGATTATAGGCATGAAAGAAAACATGATCCGAACCGCAACGGCGTCGTTCATGGGGGAAGGTCAAATCCATGCCGAGGGGTATCTCGAAACTCGCGAGGTTACCGACACGATCCGTCGCCCCGACACGCTTCTCGCGCATCTTCGGGAAGACGAACGCGTAAGGGGGCTTGCACCGCGGCTGACGACCCAAGCAATGATATCTTCGCCGGCGACGGTAAGTCCGTTCGTGCTGTGGGGGATACGCCCCGAACAGGAAGCCGTAGTGTCGCAAATCGATGATGCACTGGTACGGGGTGATTTCTTTGCCGGCAGCGAAGAGGGTGAGTTGGTCGTCGGCGCCGAGCTTGCGGAACTCCTTGAGGTGGACGTCGGCAACCGCGTAGTGGTAACCGTTGCGCAGGTTGACGGGGGGTTGTCCAGGGGACTGTTTCGTGTATCGGGCGTTTATCGGTTCAACAGCAAGGAGTTGGATCAGGGAATGGCCTTCGTACGTATCGGGGAAGCCGGAGATATGCTCGGCTTGCGCGACGGCGCGCTACACGAGATAGCACTGACTTTTACCGATGATCAAATCGCACGGGATACCACTCATTCTTTCTGGAGCACCTACGGTCGGTACGGCAATCGTGCCGTCGGTTGGCCCGAGCTTATTCCGCGGTTCGCCGCAATGATGGGAATGACCGATCTTTCGATGCTGCTCATGGGGATGGTTTTGTTCGGGGTCGTAGCCCTTGGAATCATCAATACGCTGTTCATGTCGCTCTATGACCGCATGTTCGAGTTCGGCGTACTTCGTGCGGTGGGAACGCGCCCGCGAAGAATTTGGTTGCTCATCGTTTTCGAGGCCGGCGCGCTGGCGGTTATCAGCGGTGCTCTGGGTGTAATCGCGGGATTCGCGGTAACGCTCCTTTTCAACCAGGTGGGTATCGATTACCGAGGCATAGAATTTACGGGCGTCACCATACAGGAACTTATCCACCCACAATTGACTATAGGGCAATTCACCTTATACCCTTTGGTAGTTATCGCACTGACTTTGCTGGTCGGCATGTACCCGGCATCGTATGCGGCCCGGCTGAAACCGGCGGAGGCGATGAGGCGAAGCTTTTAGAGCTGGAGGAATGACGATGGCCACTACACGGAGCGATGAGATCATTGCGGCCGAAGGGGTTACCAAGACCTACGCCGAGGACGATGTAGAGGTACACGCTTTGCGCGGCGTGGACCTGCATGTCGGCCGTGGCGAATTCACTGCAATCGTCGGGCCTTCGGGGTCCGGCAAATCCACCTTGCTCAACATTATTTCCGGTCTCGACAAGCCAAGCAAAGGAGGGGTACGATTGCACGGTCTAGAGCTGTCAGCTATGAGCGGCGGGGAGCTTTCCGATTTTCGTCGCGACAATATCGGTTTTATTTTTCAGGCTTACAATTTAATTCCGGTACTTTCGGTTCTCGAGAATGTTGAGTATATTATGTTACTTCAGGGGATTTCGCGCCGAGAGCGACACCGACGCGTTGCCGAGATGCTTTCCATGGTCGGACTAAAAGGCATGGAAGATCGATTCCCCACAAAGCTTTCGGGCGGACAGCAGCAGCGCGTCGCTATCGCACGCGCCATGGTATCGCGCCCACAGCTTATTCTTGCTGATGAACCTACCGCCAATCTCGATTCCAAGACCGGTTCCGATCTGCTGGATATGATGCACCGATTGAACGAGGAAACCGGAATGACTTTCATTTTCTCCACTCATGACCAAATGATTATGGACAAGGCGCGAAGAGTCGTGGTTCTCAGGGACGGGACGGTGAGCGGGGATGAATGGAAATAGGAGCCGTTTTCAAAATGGGCCGCTATCCGGGCCGACAGCGACGACCCGGAAAGCGGCTCTAAGCGGATACCGATTAAGCGTTGGCCGTCGTGTCATGCATACCCCATTCGAGATTTCTTCGGATGGAGCCGCCGACCGATCCGCACTTCGTTCCGCAACGCCTTGCCCGGTGACGTGGCCTTGCGTGGCGCACCGCCGAAGGGAGGGTGGCGGGTGAATCGGTAACCTTACGTTGCAAGGGACTCTTAACGCCTCGCGGCCGCGGCCGCGCTCAGGGTACCGTTGCGGCCGCGCGGTCATCAGCGGTAGGTGATTCAGCCGGCGGAGAAGCGGGTAATTCACTCTGTCGGACGGTTGCCGTCACGGCGTCCTCGCTTGTCCAGGCACGTATCAGCTTTCCTATTCGACCCCAGCGAATTTTAAGGGGAAGCAGGTAGGAGGGAATTTCTTTGGGCTGTTTACCGCGGGCGGTTCGATACATTTTGATGTTATTCTCTCCGTCGCGATAGACGTCCGCCCATGAGAAATAGATGATAAACGCTTTGGCTTTCACGTAGCGTCGGTTGACAAATCCCCAAAACCGCGAATCCAGGGAATTATCGCGATTGTCACCCATCATAAAGTAGTTGTCGTATTTCACCACATATTCGGTTACGCGCTTGCCGTCCAGAAGCAGCATCGGTACGATACGAATTTCACTGCCGGGGAATGCTTGTTGAGCGCGTTGATGAAGGTGTTCGATGTCTCGCTCCAAAACGGGCCATTTATCTATTGCATTTAGCCGCGGATTGGCGTTGATGTCCGCAAAAGTCAATGCCCGTTGAAAAGGAGACGTGGTTTCCAGCGGCCGATCATTGGCGAATTCTCCGTCAACATAGAGCTGCAGCTCAAGCTTAACGCGTTCTTTTGAAGGGTGGTAACTGAAAATGCCGCGGGTAAGAAAATTGCTTTCGAGAAATTTCACAAATCTTGAGCGGGGATTTTCTTGCTTAATGATATGTTTGGCATAGAGAAATTCTCGAATGGGAAGCTCGGCGATAGTCAGCGTGTCTCCGCGCGCGGGAATACGCAAAGGCTCGAAGTCGGCTATTTCGGGGATGAGCCGCCCATCTTGAATGTACTGCCCCCGCGGTGGAAGCGCCACTTCTTCACCATCCACCAGCACCTGTCTGCCGTGGATCTCCACGGTCTGTCCGGGGCCGGCGACGCATCTTTTGATGTAATCCTTGAAGTCGGAGCCGGGATACTCAAATATGATAACATCGCCCGGTTCCGGATCGGTTACGCCGGGAAAACGGGTATAGGCGAAAGGCAATACGGGAGCGCCGTAAATAAACTTCAGCCCCAGCAGGAAATCACCCACCAACAGACTGCGTTCCATCGAACCGGTCGGAATTTTAAAGGCCTGAATCACGTATACGATCGCCACAAACGCCATGAGCAACGCCGAAGCCATCTCACGGGTAAAATTCAGTAATCCGGCCTTTTCTGATCTTCTCTTATCGGAATTCTTTTCCAAGGGACCTCCATTCCACGAAAATACGATCAATCCCGAAAGAAATTGAGTACCAAATCGTGGGTTTTTGCATTTGAAATCACAAAAGAACCACCGTGAACGGTTCGGTTGCCGGCGATATCGGAAAACCGCCCACCCGCTTCGGTGACGATGCATGCCGCGGCGGCGCAATCCCAGGCGCTGTCCAGCAAATTCACGCAAGCATCGAGCCTACCGTCGGCAACACACATGTAGGAATAAACATCCATGAATCCGTACGCATAATCCCACGCACGCATTGCCGCCAGAAGGCCCTCGGCTTCGGGGGTCCCGGCTTTTTCGACCAATCCTAAAGCTGAGCCCATGCATTGCGAAAGTGTAGTCGTTTCCGAAACATGGATAGGTTTATCGTTACAATAAGCCCCACCGCCGCGCGCCGCCCAGTACGTTTCATTCATTGCGGGAATGCACGCGACTCCAACCGCCGGCCCCTTCGAATCTTCCAGGGCCACCAACGCACTGTGAGTCGGTATACCACGAATGAACGGCCTTGTACCGTCAAGCGGGTCCACAATCCATGTCCTTCCGCTTTCGCCGTACCGGCGACCCGTTTCCTCACCTAAAAAACCGTCCCGTGGAAATCGATCCAAGAGAATTTGTCGGATTTTTTCCTCACAGGCACGATCAACCTGGGTAACCGGCGATTGGTCAGTCTTACGTTCCACATTTTTCAGCGAGCCGCGTGCCGCCATTTGAATGCGCCCGGCTTCTTGAGCGGCGAGTCGTGCGCACTCGAGTTCAGCCTTCAATATCACGCTCTTCCTCCCAATTGAATCGACGGGCAAAAATATATTATTGATGGCATCACGGCACCGTTGGTATACTTAGAAGTACCCCATCGATGCAAAAGGTCCTCGGTATTCAAGCATGAGGCGGGGCGGGGTAATCAAAGGCAATGGCGGCCGAAGAGCGCGCCGGTCCACGGCGGATTGCCGCCCGAAGCATGCTCGCGCCGACGGCGCAAACGAGCCACGCAGGGACGGTGTGAGTGAACGCTTACCGGGCTCCCGCACAAGCGTTGCGATTGGATGTCGAGGGGCTTTTCCGGAGGGCAAAAATCCGTTTGACATAACAATCCAATTGCTTAAGTACATGTCTAACGGGTTGTTATGCAACGATGGGGAGTACGCACTTCGAACCACACACATCGGCTTTGCGGTAGAATGCAGACGACACACCCGGCCCAAAATTCATGCGTAATACCAAAGGGGGGACGCTATTCTTCCGCGATGCGACATGCGGGCACTTTTGGCCCTTTTATGCGCCGCAACGGTAACGGCTTCGACAATGAGCAAAGCCGGGGGGGCGACGTATCGACTGCATTCGATCAAAGCCGTGGAATCACCCCGGCTTCGGGAGGGCTTAATGGTGTATACGTTCCACCTTTGCTTTGATTCGCTTCCCCCCTCATATTGGTGGTATTTCGAACCCTCCGCATCCAAGCTCATCATCGACTGTTACGGCGGAGAAATCAAAAAGACCACAACGACGGCGCTTCCGAGAGTCGGCCCATTTAGAAAAGTTCATGTTACCAATCGCCGGACCAAGATGTCACTAAGCGGCAAACAGGCGCTTATTGAAATCGTGGCGGACCAAGGATGGAAACTCCGCGCCGCTCCCGCACGAAATCAAACTATTCGCGTGACGGCATCGAAGCCACTCTCGGCGCCCAAGCTCAAAAAAAAGCGATACTATCATCTTCCCTTTTTGATTTCGGCGGCCGCCGGGGTCGTGACGGTATTGACGGCGCTGATTGTAGGCGGATGACCGCGGATGCCCTTTCTTCCGAATGCGTATAGCTTTTCGGTCGTCTTGAGCACACGAAAACGTACGCCATCGTGCGGCGACCGCCGCCGAAACAGGTACTTGGTTCTTCACAATACAGGCAGCATCGGGCTTAAAAGCCCCAAATCCCCCAATCCCCCTTGCGCACAAATGTGTACGACACGATATTTATACATTCCTCCGAACCGGGGTTTGGACGAGGGCCGTAAGATTCGATACCGGCCCGTCTCGTCCAAAGCGATATGTTTCGCGAGGTCAACATGATATATGTGCCCCGTTATAAAGGGTAAATGAAGCACTTCTCATCCACCATAATGCTAAGGAGGATTCAATGGCTGCAGGAGTGAACAAAGCGATATTGATTGGAAGGCTCGGGCGCGACCCTGAACTTCGCCGCACCCCTTCGGGTAGTGCGGTGACATCGTTTAGCATGGCCACGACCGAACGTTTCACGGATCGCAACGGCGAGCGCCAGGACCGAACCGAATGGCACAACATTGTCGCGTTCGGCAAATTAGCCGAAGTCGCAAACCAGTATCTCAGTAAGGGACGAGAGACTTACATCGAGGGGCGAATCACCCATCGGAGTTGGGATGACCGCGACGGCAATAAGCGCAACCGCACCGAGATAGTCGCTTCGACTATTCAATTTCTGGGCGGTGGCGGCAACAATGGCGGTGGAGAAAGGCAATCCAGCGGGCAATCATTCTCAAACGGTCCCGCTAATGATATGGAGCCCGGTGTTGCGGACAACGTTTCGGAGCCTTCGGTTCCGGTAGATGACGATCTGCCATTTTAAGCGACAGAACACCGGGTAAGGTAATTATGGCGAAGGAGGGCGCTCGATGAGCGCCCTCCCATAATTGAAAGTGGATCTGGGTGGGTCAGTCGGCGACAACGCCGTGCAAGGCGGGCATTATGGTGATCGAGGCGATCAAAGTGCTCCAAGTGCTCGGAATCGCCAAGGTGGATCATAGTTCTTACGATCCAGGACATTGAATGCGCGAAAATTGGGGATCTTGCAGTAACGGAGAGTTGCAGCCGGTGGGTGGATTTTCTATATTATAAGTTACGAAAGAACGGAATTGTATAGGCTGCAATTGAGAGAAGAGGGTCCGGCGAATGAGTACGGCTGTATTACTTCTGACTGTTTTAGCGGCTATTACCATACTTGGATACATGATTGCCATAAATTCGCACGGGCCTACCCGTCTTTCCATCTCGTATTTATTGGCGACGGTATTATTGGCCGGCACGGTTTGGGCGACGGTTCAGCACGTTAATTCCGGCCTCGACAAGAAAAATGCCGAAGAACTCCGTCGATTGGAGCAAGAAAAGCGGCAGGCCGAGGCTCGTGCGCGATCTCAAGAACAGAGCCTGATTGAAAGCAAAAAGCGCTTGGCATTCGCCGGAAAGCTAAACTCGGTAATCGCCGAGGGATCTGGTTTGGCGACCATGATGATGAATACGGACTTACGCGACTATTCGGTGGAGTTCAACGTACTCATTGCTCGTGCGACAAAAGCCAAGCGGGCATCCGAAAGGGTCGCCAAGGAGTTCGAGCGAATACTTTCGGAAAAAACAAACGACTATTACGACGAAAGCGCCGCCTTAGTAAAAGAGGGAATCGAAAATTTAACCGAAGCCGCTAAATTTTACTACCTCTACTTTCGCTCCGATGACGCCGCACAAGAGAAACTGCGCGAACGAATGATGCGCCGGAAAGCGCGAGATTCCTACGAGTTGTTCAAAAATGCCGGTGATCTTATCGCCGTTGCATCCGAGAGTCCCTGACGAAAACAGGACTTATTCGACTCTACCATGCATGCCGTCCGACGAGCGAATCCCGGCGGCCTTGACTGCATTTTCATATAACATTTATTTTGTACCACTTTTGGGTCATGATTATTAATCTGAGAAATATACCCTCGGGCCGGTCGGTGATAGTTCAAGATGTGGCGATGACCGAGTCCCAAAACGAGGGTGCGGGCTTACAGGGCACAGTCTCCTGTCGTGCCGAGGTGGATCGTATACAGTTTCAGATCCATCTCACGGTTTTCTACCAATGTTTGGTTGAACAGGAGTGCTCCCGTTGTCTGACGCACAACGCACGGCGCATAAAGGGGCGTTTTCGTGTCTTGCTGCAGGACCGGGAAGGAGCGCGTCGTTGTGGGAGTGTGGATGAAGAATCGGTGGATTTCTTCTTTTCCGAAGAAGACACCGAGATAGATATACGCCAAAGCCTATATGATGAGATAATGACTGCTCTTCCGCTGATGCCGTTATGTTCGGTGGACTGCCGCGGTATTCAAAACGAAGAGCTGAATGCAAACAGCGAAAGGTCGGAGAACCTAGACCCACGGTGGGAAGCGCTTAAGCGCCTTAAAGAAGGGCGCAAAGAGTAAACCACTGGGGGCCGGTTCTCATATTGACGGGAGGACCCATGGCCGTACCAAAAAGACGAATCTCAAAAACCCGGCGTGACAAACGCCGTTCTCACGATGCGCTTCGTGCCGCGAAGCCGACACTGTGTTCTCACTGCAAACAACCTAAGGTTGCACATCGCGTTTGCCGCAGTTGCGGTTATTACGCCGGCGTCGAGGTCATCGAACCCGAAGAATAGGTAATCTATGACCGCTTCGCCTATTCGGATTGCCGTTGATGTCTGCGGCGGAGATCACGGCTCCAGAATGGTGATTGAGGGGGTCTTGGAGGCCCGCAAGCATTGCGCAGACGGTTTTGTGGTTCACTTATGCGGTCATGAGCGTGTATGCGAAAAAACACTTGATTCGCTGGGCGTTTCACGGCGGGAGCATTCGGATTGGCTCGCGATCGAGCATAGTCCACAGATCATTGAGCCGGCAGACATTCCTTCTCGGGTTTGGCGTAAGAAAACCAAGTCCTCAATTGTGCGCAGCATCTCTCTTCAGCGGGAAGGCTTAGTAGATGCAACGTTGAGCGCGGGTGACACTCGTATACTCATGGGGGCCGCGATTTTCATTTTGGGTCGCCGGCCGGGTATCGAGCGTCCCGCACTTGCCGCATTTCTACCGACCACGACGAAGCGACCGACGCTGGTTCTTGATGTAGGAGCAAATCTGGAGTGTCGCGCGCCGCATCTGACCTCATTTGGCATAATGGGGCACACGTACTATCGAGATTTTTTTGATATTGCAAACCCGACCGTGGCTCTTCTTAACATCGGCAAAGAACCCACAAAAGGAACAAAAGCGATTGTCGATGCCGCCAAAGCCCTCGGCGAACGGTGCGAAGGATATACGGGCTTTATTGAGGGATCGGGGGTGCTTTCGGGAGAAGCCGACGTGGTTGTATGTGATGGCTTTGCGGGCAATGTCTTGTTGAAATCATGTGAAAGCTTTCACCGTCTCGCCGAGGCGGTTTTGGGCGGCGACAAGAGATTATGGTCCGCGCTGGCCGGAAGGATGTCGATCCTTGATGCCGCCAATTACGGCGCCGTACCCCTGGTGGGAATAGAGGGAGTGGTATTCAAAGCTCACGGCTCTTCATCGTCGCTTGCAATCGCACATGCCCTATTGACCGCGGTACAACAAGTCGTGAAGCAAAGGGCCCCGGCAAGGAGGATCAGGTCCTGAATAGAGAAGAAGGGACAGGCACCCACTATGCCAAAACGCACTAGAATTCTCGCGGTCGGCACCGCCTTGCCCGACAAAGTGCTCACCAATCACGACTTGGAAGAGATGGTAGAGACTTCCGATGAGTGGATTGTGAAGAGAACGGGAATCAGGGAGCGGCGAATATGCTCGTATGAGACAATGATGTCCAACAGCGGTGCGTCGGAATTGGGTGCGCGCGCGTCGACGGTCGCAATCGAGCGTGCGGGGCTTAGCGTCGATGATATTGACGGTATTATTTGCGCTACCTTCACACCCGATAATTTTTTCCCTTCCACGGCGTGTTCAATCAGCAGACTGCTGGGCCGTGACAATGTTTTGGCTTTCGATTTATCCGCCGCCTGCGCCGGTTTTGTGTACGGATGCACCGTTGCCAATGCGCTTATCACCACCGGCCAGTGCCGCACCATACTTTTGGTCGGCAGCGAAATTATCTCGAAAAGCCTGGATTGGAGTGACCGAACCACCTGCATACTTTTCGGCGACGGGGCGGGAGCGGTTGTCTTGCAGGGAACGGACGATGAAGAGCGGGGGATTATAGGTACTCATGTATCAAGTACCGGTTCACTTGGTGACATCCTGACGCTTCCGGCTTGGGGGCAAAAGCGATACATGTCGATGAACGGCAATGAGGTGTACAAACATGCGGTTCGTATGATGAGCGACGCAACGTTGAAATGCCTTGAGAGCTGCGGTTTATCTTGTGACGACATCGATTTGATAATACCACATCAAGCCAACCGTCGCATAATCACGGCCTTGGCGCGGCAGCTTGGCGTTCCCATAGAGCGCGTGGTCATAAATATTGAGCGCTACGGCAATACGTCGTCGGCCTCCATACCGCTGGCACTCGATGATGCGTGGAAGGACGGGCGGATACGAGAAGGCTGCCGTGTTCTGTTCACCTCTTTGGGCGGCGGTATCACTATTGGCAGTGCGATGGTGCGGTTCTGAGCAAGATCGACGGAAAGGAGCAACTCTCATGGGTATAACGTTTCTGTTTCCGGGCCAAGGCTCGCAAACGGTTGGAATGGGCGCCGACTTGTATGAGCGATTCGATGCGGCTCGGGCACGGTTCGATGCGGCCGGAGAAATTTTAAATCGGGATCTGAAGAAACTCTGTTTCGAGGGGCCAGCCGAAGAGTTGACCCCAACCCAAAACACACAGCCGGCCCTTTTTACCATGGAATGTGCATTGACGGACGTCTTGAAGGAACAGGGGTTGGCTCCTTCGCTGGTATTGGGCCATTCGCTGGG
>WJJU01000921.1 GCA_014729595.1 Chitinivibrionales bacterium | reverse complement strand
GCACTACTCTATGGAGGAACATTCCTTAAGGCGACATCCGCCCTCGGGGCCTCTTCGACGGCGGCACAGGAGAGGCCGAATATCCTGGTGTATTTCACCGATGAAGAGCGACCAACAGCATTCTCGCTGCCATCGTTGAATATGCCCAACCGCCAAAGGATTCTGAATAATTCGGTGGAATTCACCAATACGACTTGTACATATCCACTATGTTCACCAAGCCGCGCCACCATGCTCACCGGCCTCTACCCCCATCAAGCCGGGGTTATAACCAATGTGCTTGGAAACATGCCGGAACTGTCTACCTCCATACCGAACGTATTGTCGCGATTCAGTGAAGCGGGCTACGAGGTAGGATACTTCGGAAAATGGGATCTCTCTATTGCAAGCGAGCTTGAGCCTTATGGAATGTCGGCGGGGAACTACTTTATTCCCGACGATGAGAACAACGGCCGGGTTTCGGATCCCACTACGGCGCAAAGAGCTGCACAATGGATCACTTCCCGCCAATCCGACAAACCGTGGATATGCTTCGTGTCGATCATCAATCCTCATGACATCATGTTCCAAACCCTACAACCTATCTGGGATTCTTCCGAGTATCCCGACCGCTCGATCAACTTGCCCGAAAACTACAACGACGTTCTTACCCGAAGGGTACGCCGGGACGTTCCTCGCGAACTCAGGACGCAGGCACGACTGCTCTCCACCCCTTCGGAGGAGGCCGATGTAAAGGAATTGATGGAACTCTATGCCTTTCTGATCGAACTAAGTGATCAGCATTTGGGTACCGTTTTAAATGCATTGGATGCTTCCGGGCAGCGCGCCAACACGACTATTGTATATACATCCGACCACGGGGACGCTCTTCCCGCGCACCAGGTGTGGCAGAAACCGTTTATGTACGAAGAAGCGGTGCGGATTCCCATGCTGATCCATAGCCCCACGCGCTACTCGTCGCGTATGAAAGTGCAGACGCCGATCACCAATCTGGACTTAGCACCCACACTTGCCTCTATCGCCGGCATCGAGTGGCCTTTCACGCTGCCCGGCCGCGATCTGACGGCACTTGCCGCCAACCCTCCGGCGGACAGGACCGTACTCTCCGAGGCGGCCCTTGCGATGGATACAATTACTCCGGAGGTGTCCGATCTGACTCTTATGGCGCGCAACAGCCGCTGGAAATATGTCTTGTATCCTTCGGGCGATGAGCAATTATTCGACCTGCAAAACGATCCGGGCGAAGTCACCGATTTATCGGAAGTTGCCGAATATCGAGCGCAAAAAGCGCAAATGGCCGCTTTTGTCCATACCGAAATGGATGCTAACGCAACATTTGAAGATGCTCTCACCAAATCACGTACGCAATCCGTGACCGCGGCCGGCGGCGCCTCAACCGCTTTTGCCCTGAACACCGTTTCCCGCCCTGGGGGGACCATCGAGCTGCGTCTATCCAGCAGGTATGCCGGCACGGCTCAGGTCGAGATACTTACGCCGGCGGGTAGGCGCGTAGCCGAACTGCCCACATGGAATATCGGGACAGGGAAAAATAATCTCTTTGTATGGGATGGAAGGAACAGCAGTGGAAGAAAGGTTCCCAAGGCGACCTATATAGCGAGGGTCACCATACATTCCGGCGGCTCGGGCGTAAAAACGATAAACAAGCGATTCACCCTGGCGAAGTAACACTTTCGCGAAAAAATCCGCTTGTCCCCCGGGATTGGCTCTAAAAAGAAGAAATGGAGGAAGCGCGACGAGACGATTTTTGTTATCTTCATTAGTTGTTACCTTAACGGGTATGCGGGGCTACTGTTTCACCTGTAATCCGGAGAACGGTAGTCCCGCCGAGCCCGTGGGAAGGAGCAATTGCAAATAATCGAGCATTTGGCAATCGGTAACAATTTCGTTACACCCGACGGGGGTGTTTCGAGCCCGAGAACGGTGTTGTCGACGGAGCCCAAAACAGCAAACAACACGAAAAAAAGAAAAAACATCTTTTCAAAACCCTTAAACGGCGCTATAATCTATCCGGTAGAGTGTATGCGCTTTCGCGATTTTCAGGATGAACGTTAACATTTATCAGTATGATGACTTCCGGCTGTTTCTCAAGGATGCCTACCAGGCGTTAAAGGAGGCGGATCCCAGCCTGTCGCATCGAAAATTTGCTCAAATGGCCGGGTTCAAAAATCCTGGTTATCTTAATGACGTCATAAAGGGGTTTAAGCGCTTGAGCGAAAATGCATCGTATCGCATTGCCAAAGCACTCAAACTTACCGCTAATGAATGTGATTTTTTATGGCTGCTGGCCAGATATGGCCAACGCAAAAGCGAGGACGAAGCCCCCGACCTGCTTCGCCAAATAGCCTTCAGACGAAAGCGGAGTCTTTTCGGACGGCATAACCCCGGGCTTTCCCGCTACTATGAAGATTGTCGATACCCGATTGTTCGAGCCGCGGTGGAAACGCTCGATTTCAGGGGCGATTATGAACAACTGGGAAGTTTCCTGGATCCACCGATTCCGGCCTATGAGGCAAAACGTTATATCCGAGACCTGTGCGAATGGGGATTGCTGGAGCAACGATCAGACGGCAGATACTATACCACCAGTACTTTCATTGAGCCATGCCGCACTATGGGGGGTCAAGTCCGCAGAATCAATCGTGAATGGATTAAGCAGGCGCTCGATGTGCAGAAGAGGCATTCGGTCGATAAGCGCCATGTCTCTACCATACTCATGAGTGTAAACCGCAAAACCGAAAAGAAGTTATTGACCGCTGTGGAAGAATTTAGAGAAAAGGTTTTCGATCTTCTCAAAGAAGAGAGTGAGCCGCCGGAGAAAGTCATGCAACTCAACATTCAATTATTTCCTCAATCCCGGAGCAGGTCATGATTCGCCATGCGCAGTTGATCATGTTGAGCGCCCTGCTCGTGTTTGCCTGCACGTCGAAAGCGCCTACTACGGCCGGCGGCGAAGATTTCCCAAACAGCCAAACCGTCATTGCGCTGGGCGAAATGATTGCCGAGGACCTGAATGAATCGCAGCGATGGAATGCGTTTGACGGTATTGCCAATTCGATTCCGGCGACTACGGGATTTTTGCCACTCATTGACGGTGATTTGGTGAACGGCAAGGGATTCGACGGCGTGTTATTGATGGAGACCGATACGCTTTGGGATGACACGGCGAATGGAATAGTTAAAATTTCCCGCGGCAAAATCGCCGATATTCTCAGTTTCTCTCTGACGGACACTATGTTCTTTGCCTACGAAGATTCATTCAAGGATTCAATAGACGATAATGAGCGACTGTTGGAGGTCCGAGGGACCAAAACGTTCCCCGGGGCCGATATGAGCATTCGATTCAACACGGTGATCGCCGAAACGCCCGGCCGGCTTGACACGTGTCGCTATCTTATCGAAAAACAAAGCGACCGCCTTCACACCTACACAACCTTTACCGAGGTTGTTTTTGTTGCGGGCAAAGACGAGTTGATCAACTCTCTAACCGACAACCGCCTGATCCGCTGGAGCGAAACCGTGTGCTCCGAAGGCGATACGCTGCAGCATGGAGAGTTCAAGGATGCAGACGGAGACGGCGAACTATTCACGCTTGGCCAAACCGATTCAGCCATAGTGACCTATACCGGTTTCCGCTCCAAGACGGATGTCGAAACGGCCCGCCATAACCGATTCACTTTGGTGTTCTTTCCGGGCAAACCGTCTGAAACATATCCGATACGCTACCATTCGATGGTGAGTTACACCGACGGCTCAAGCAAAACCATGATTATCTACAGGGCCGAATCGCCGGATTCGTCCTTCTCGCTAGACGATACGACCATTATCTTTATTGCCCAAAAGGATGCCGACGGCGGACTGGATACTACCCGGTTCCAGGTCCTGGTGTCGGGCAGACCACCGCGCTATGAAGACAACCAGCTACTCGATTTCGGCATGGCGCATACCTATCCCGCTCCCGGTATATCTCGGGCATGGACAAATTACACACCGAAGCAATCACCGCCCAGCGGGAGGGCGGTCAGTAGCGGAACGCTTTGGGTGGAAGGAGTTCTCTCCGATCAGACACGCTTCGAGCTCGACGGCTCCTTTGGGCCGGATACAATTACCGCGCTCTATAGCAATCGCAACATTGGCGGCCGCCGGCTTACTTGGAACAGGGCAGGAGAACCGATTGCCGAATAAATCGACCGATTCCCGAGCTTCGCATTCCCGCCCCGCGGCGTTCCGGAAGTCGGCCCTAATATATTTGTAATATAGATTCCATAAATAAAAAGGAGTATTTCAGGCAATCGTAATTATAAGTAAAGTAATTGGAAAAAAAATAGCCATATAAACATGTAATACAAAGACACATCCTACCTTCACATCTAATCGGTCGGTACTATACTCTCCATAAAGTTGCCGCATTAGAGCGGTTGAGAGATGAGCTTGGCAACAATGATGCATCGAAGGAGGAGAAGATGAGCAACGCCAAAGACCCTTCGACAATCGGACGAAGGAGTTTTTTAAAAAATACCGGCCAATCAGCCGCACTACTCTATGGAGGATCATTCCTTAAGGCGACATCCGCCCTCGGGGCCTCTTCCAATGCGACGCAGGACAGACCGAACATTCTGGTATATTTCACCGACGAAGAACGGCCGACGGCATTCTCGCTGCCATCGTTGAATATGCCTAACCGCCAAAGGATTCTGAACAATTCGGTGGAATTCACCAATACTATCTGTACGTATCCATTATGCTCGCCAAGCCGCGCCACCATGCTCACCGGCCTCTACCCGCATCAGGCCGGCGTTATAACCAATGTGCTGGCAAACATGCCTGAACTGTCCGCCGACACACCAAACGTGCTGTCGCAATTCAGTGAAGCGGGCTACGAGGTAGGGTATTTTGGGAAATGGGATCTCTCCATTGACGGCAATCTTGAGCCCTACGGTATGTCGGCCGGCAACTACTTTATCCCCGAAGATGAGAACAACGGCAGGGTTTCGGATCCCACGACGGCGCAGAGAGCCGCACAATGGATTACCTCACGCCAATCCGGCAAGCCGTGGATATGCTTTGTATCGATTATCAATCCCCATGATATCATGTTCCAAAGTCTTCAACCTATCTGGGAGTCATCGGAGTATCCCAACCGTTCGATCAGCATGCCCGAAAACTACAACGACGTACTTACCCGCCTGCCCCGCACGGACGTGCCCCGCGAACTCAAGACCCAAGCGCGGTTGCTCTCCACTCCTTCGGAGGAGTCCGAGGTAAAGGAGCTGATGGAACTCTACGCCTTTTTGATTGAGCTGAGCGACCAGCACCTGGGAACTGTTTTGAATGCGTTGGATGCTTCCGGGCAGCGCGACAACACCACTATTGTGTATACCTCGGATCACGGAGACGCTCTTCCGGCTCACCAGGTGTGGCAGAAACCTTTCATGTACGAAGAAGCCGTTCGGATCCCGTTGCTGATCCATAGTCCCGCGCGCTATTCTTCACGCATGACAGTTCAAACGCCGACCACGAATCTGGACTTGATCCCCACACTCGCATCGATCGCCGGCATCGAATGGCCTTATGCGCTTCCCGGCCGAGATCTGACGGCACTTGCCGCCAACCCGCCCGAGGACAGGGCCGTGCTTTCCGAGGCGGCCTTGGGAATGGATACGATTACTCCGGAGGTGTCCGATCTGACTCTCATGGCGCGCAACAGCCGTTTCAAATATGTTTTGTACCCGTCGGGCGATGAACAACTTTTCGATCTGCAAAACGATCCGGGCGAAGTTACCGATCTCTCGGAGTCTTCCGAATATCAGGCGCAAAAAAAGGAGTTGGCCTCTTTCATCAGCACCGAAATGGAGAACGACCTCAACCAAGCTCATTCTCGAAACGCGACCGCCGTCGGCGCCGCAACCGCCTTAGCACTGCACGCCGCTTGTCGCCCCGGCGGCACTATCGAAATGCGTCTGTCGAGCAAGTATGCCGGTACGGCACGGGTTCAGATTCTAACGCCTGCGGGCAGACGGGTAGCAGAATTACCGCAACTAAATGTCAGGGCGGGCGCCAACAACTTCGTTTGGAATGGAAGGAACAGCCGTGGAGGAAAGGTTCCCAAGGCAACCTACATCGCCCGGCTCACCATGAATTCCGGCGGATCGGGGGCCAAAACGATCAGCAAGCGATTCACCTTGTCGAAGTAACGCTTTTGCCGAAAAACCTTAATGCGCCGTAGACGGCTGGAGCGTTACGGCTGTCTACGGCTCCCGCTACACCTCATCCAACCCCCTTTCCCTGCTCTATTTTATTGCCCCTTCGGAAAGGATTCTTCCGGAGAAGGCGGCATTGGTACGGAGCTATGCAATCGCAGCATAAGCAACATCCTTTTTAGAAACGAGAACGATTGCCGGCATCGTATACTCAGCCCGTGTACGACAAATGCTTTTTGTGCGTTTGAGAACAAATGCTTAGGCGGAGCCGGTTTTCTCGCGGCGGCCCCTCGTCGTCGCGAGAAGAGAAACGCGTCGACATACGTATGCAACCCGTCAACAGTCAACATCATTCCGTGCCCCTCTTGTCCTGCAACCGCGAAAAAGGAAATCGGGACAGGAGCAAAATTCCGTACCGGCGTCCGGCATACCGGAACGTGCAATGGGGCGGTATGGCGGCGATCTTGAACCCCCACAACTCCCCGAATTAGTTTTTTTTTAATGGGTTAAGCAGCAAACGCCTTTCTTGCCCATTCCGTTCCGCTACACAAGGCATTCCGGGCATCGCCCGTTCTTATTATATTTTTTAGAGCCGCTTTCCTCACTCAGAACCACCGGGTTTAGGTATAAGATCGCATTACGCAAGTAAATGACCAGCCGTCTTGCAGGGAGTGTCGGTGAATATTGTACTACTACCAAGACCT
>WJJU01000920.1 GCA_014729595.1 Chitinivibrionales bacterium | reverse complement strand
GGGGGCGGCCCGAGCCCCCTTCAAAAACCTATTTTGGACAAGTATGATGCAATTGTTTAACTATTCGTGTACTTCTCTTGGAGGTGCAACGTATCGAAATGTGATGCAATACCTTACAAGTTGGAAAACATCGCCATCTCGAAAGCCACTGGTTATACGTGAAGCCGGGCAGGTGGGTAAATCCATATCATACTAGCATTCGGAAAGGAAAATTTCTCGAATGTGCTTGAGATCGATCTTGAGAATAATAAGGATGCCGTTTCTCTGTTCGATCAGCCGGAGCCGCGGAAAATTGTCTCATTGCTGGAGCTGCAGTATGGATGCTCCATAAAACAAGGGGATACGCTTCTCTTTTTCGGTGAGATTCAGGCGGCCCCACGCGTATTCGCGAAACTTCGTTACTTCTACGAGAAACTTCCCGGTCTCCATGTCATTGCCGCGGGCTCCCTGCTCGACTTTGCCCTGGAGCAACACAATTTTTCAATGGGTGAGGGAGAAGACACCGTCCAATGCCGAGGTCGATTTCGTAATCTCTTTGGGCCGGCGCATTATTCCTATCGAGGTGAAAGCCGGCTCAACGGGAAGGCTTCGATCATTGCACCAGTTCTACCTGGAAAAAAATCGCCGTTCGGACTAAGATTCAGCAATCTTCCACCATCAACCGTCACCGCAACGGGCGCCATGCCCAGCGGCGATCGTTATGACTACACTCTCGTTTCGCTGCCGTACTATCTGGTGGAACAAACCGAGCGACTTCTTCGCTCACACTTCGATACCGAGCAGGTTGATTCGTAGCATTAGTAATACTTGCTTTTGTGGATCGCTCTATGGGATGGGCCGCACGAAACGAGAACAGAGAACACACTAATTGCTGGAAGCCTTCGGGCTTGCGGAGACCGGTACTCGAAAGTTCGGCGGTTCCTCACGCGTTATGAAACGCCGGCCGGCATGCGTTATCTCGTGTTTACGGGAGCGTAGCGACAAAGCCCAGAGAAGCCCCGACGGTAAACGCCTCTCCTTCCCGAGGGATGTCGAATCCGACCTCCGAAATGATCTCAATCGCATCGCTGATTACGGCGTTGAGGCCGACCGCCGGTGCACCGATCCCGGCATCCCCGTCCGCGGGCAGCGTTGCGTCGATCGATGCAAGCGCCTGTAGCGCATCAGTAAGTGATACGTACACAAGCGGAGCGATCGTCGTTTCAAAATTGATATCGTCCGAGCTTGCGCCACCGTTGTAGATCGCTTCCTCGATGGTCACCTGCAGTCCCGCACGATCGAAATCAACGTTCAGTTCGGTTCCCAACCCCACGCTTCCCCCGGAAGTAACCCCCGCCGAAATATCCAATTTAAGATGCCGGCGATCCAACACATTGGCAAACAGACTCGCGCCCAATTCCGTAGCGGGATTGTTGAAATACCCATCGCTTTCGGTCACAAAGGAAAAAAGGGTCGAAAATCGCTCGGTGACACCCACCCCGACGACGTACTCCACCGCCGACATACGCCGGCCCCTCTCGGCTCCCAGGCCGGAGAAACTCACGTATATTTCATTGTCGCTGAACCCAAGATCGAACGGCTCGGTCGTGTCGAGCGCACAAAGGGAAGTGGTAGAAACCAGCGAAAACAGACACAACGACGCGATCCGCTTACATGAGACACACATTCGAAAAACTCCTTATGAAAAAGGCTACAACCCATTAGCTTACCAAACCAAACTTTCTCCGCATGACTTTGACATCACCCCAGGCCCAGCAGTCTGCCCGTTTGGTAGACCACCGTCGCCGCGGTCCACGCCAACACCACCTGATAGACAACCGAAAATATTGACCATCGGCGATCCTTGAGTTCCCGCACAAGAGTTACCAGGGCGACGACACAGGGTGTATACAGCAGCACGAAGAGCATGAAGGCAACCGCCGTCAGGGGGGTGAAATGATGTTTGAGTTCATCACGAAGAGCATCGTTTTCCTCATCGACTTCATCGCCCACCGCATAGAGCACACCCATCGATCCAACTACCACCTCCTTGGCGACAAAGCCGGTTACCAGCGACACCGCGCCGCGCCAATCGGTACCGAAGGGTCGCACCACCGGCTCCAGAACACGACCGATACGCCCGATATAGGTCTGTCGCATCACCTCAGCGTTCATCGCCGACTCCAGTGACGCGACACGATCATCCTTTTCGTCAAGAGAAACGTTGCCGACGTGCCGCACGGCTTCGATCTTCTTCTCGTACCGTGCCTCGATTTCGGGCGCTTTAGGGTATTGCCCAGCCCACCAGAGTATGACGGAAAAAACCAATACCACGCCACCCATTTTCTTTAAGTAATGCCGGGCTTTCCACCACATGTGTATCAGCACGCTTTTGCCCGTGGGTACGCGATAGGGCGGCAGCTCCATGACAAAAGGATGCTCCTCGCCCCCCCTGAACAGTGTCACCTTGAACAACAACGCCATACCGACAAAGGCGGCAAACCCCAACACCACCTGGAAAAGGAACACCACATTACCGGCATGCTTGGGGAACAGGGCTCCCGCAAAGAGCACGAACACGGGAAGACGGGCCGAGCAAGAGACCAGGGGCGTGAGTAATATCGTCTTGATCCGGTCGTTTCGCGACTCAAGCGTTCGCGTCGCCATAATCGCCGGCACACTGCACCCCAACCCCATCAGCATGGGAATAAAGCTCTTTCCGTGTAGCCCGATGCGGTGCATGAGACGGTCCATAATAAAGGCCGCTCGCGCCATGTAGCCGCTATCTTCCATGATCGATATGCCGAAAAAGAGAATTAGGATGTTGGGCAGAAAGACGATGACTCCGCCGACACCGGCGATGACACCGTCGACAATCAGGTCACGGATCACTGAGGCGGGCATGAGGTTTTGCGTTGTCGTCATGAGCCACTCAACCCCTGCCTCTATCCAGCCCATGGGGTATTCACCGATCTTGAAGGTCGCCTGGAAGAGGAGCCACATGAAAGCGATGAATATGGGGAACGCCCAAAACCGGTGGGTCAGCACACTGTCGATGCGGTCGGACACCTCCACGGCGTTACGCCGCGATTGAGATACTACTTCCCGCAGCAGTCCAGCTATGTAGCCATAGCGCGCTTCGGCGATCATATTCCCCGGGTCATCACCGAGTAGCTCCGAAATTTCCATTTCCGCCGTATCCCGCATCCGAATAACGGCATCTCCTTCCGGTTGCTCCCTTACAAGCTTCTCGATTTCGTCATCGTGCTCCAGCAGCTTGCACGCAACCCATCGTGACGGATAGGTTGTCGAGATGCTTTTCCCGATGAGCTTCTCTAAACGATCGACGGCCGATGCAATCTCGTGCGGCAAGGGTATGCGCAGCGGAGCATGTTCTTTGCGCGGAGCACGAGCCTGCTCCATCGCTTCGCGCAACAATTCATCTATTCCTTTTCCCGTTCTCGCGGTCGTCGCGACAATACGGAGACCCAGCAATCGGCGCAGTCGATCGATCTCGATCGCTATCCCGCGCTTGGCAACTTCATCCCACATATTCAAAGCAATAACCGGCCTGATTCCCAACTCCATGAGTTGCACCGCGAGGTAAAGGTGCCTGTCAAGGTTGGTCGCATCGACCACATCGATGACTACGTCGGGTTTCTGCTCGATTAGGTATTCGCGGGCTACGCGCTCCTCTTCGGAGAAGGCGCTAAGGGAGTAGGTGCCGGGAAGGTCGACGAAAACCACCTTTTCCCCATCAATTGTTTTTTCCGCTTCCTTGATCTCGACCGTTACACCACCCCAGTTGCCCACTTTCTGCATAGCGCCGGTGATACGGTTGAACGCCGTGGTCTTGCCGGAATTGGGATTCCCCGCCAGAGCAATTTTCAAGCTCATAGTACCCTCACTGTCTGCCCTTCTTGTTTGTCATTACTACTTGAGATAGAACCTTCTAACTGCATGGCAAAAAAAGAGAGAGACCTACTGGATTAGGATACGCGCCGCCTCTTCTCTGCGCAGAGACATGTTATAATTTCTGACCTTGATTTCGATAGGATCGTCCAACGGAGCACTCTTTACGACAGTAATTCGCTCCCCCGCCGTGATTCCCATCTCGCGTAACCGCTTTTTCAGAGTTCCGCCACCAGTGATACGCAGGACATGCGCCGACTGTCCCGAGCCCAGTGTATTGAGGTTGTCCGGTAATTCGTTCATTGTCTTATTCTCCTGGAAAGACACTTCGTACCCACATGCTGTCTCACAGTCGCTATGCTCGAGTTCTTTGCCGATAGCTTCGTTTAGGGCCCGTGCCAATCCCTCATTCTTCTCGACAGCCGTCAGCAAACCGGTCAGCGCTCGGCAAACACGCGTGTTCATGCCGTGCTCCATCATACACGCGGCCTCTTCCGCATGTTGATCAGGCAACAGCAGTACTTTGGTGAAAACTTCGCGCAAAACATGGTGCCGCTTGTCGACGCACTTGGCAATTCTCTCGCCCCTCTCGGTCAGTGTCACATACGAACGGGGCTCGTAATTTACAAGGCCTTTATCGGCCAGCGCGCGTAAAGCCGTGGTGACCGTTGGCCGCTTCACGTTCAGCCGATCGGCGATCTCCATCGAACGCGCAACTTTGCGCTCCGCGACGATGTTGAAAAT
>WJJU01000919.1 GCA_014729595.1 Chitinivibrionales bacterium | reverse complement strand
GGATTATAGAACTGCGCAACGAATATTCGCAAAAAGCGATCAATGAATTGGCGTCGGCGACGCAAAGCGTTCTGGAATTAAAAGACCTGCTTCTTCCGCTTGTTGATGCGCGGGATCGGCTCGAAATAACCGCGCCGGTCGACGGCGAAATTGTCAACCTTCGCGTACACTCTGAAGGAGGAGTGATTAAGCCGGGAGAACCCCTTTTGGAGATAGTGCCCGCTTTGACTACACTCATTATCGAGGCGCCTATTCCGGTAAACGAGATTACCCATGTTCACCTTGGGCAGGAGTGCGATATACAACTGTCGGCATTCGAACGGCATGTTACGCCGAAAGTCAACGGGGAAGTGACTTATATATCCGCCGATAGGGTTGTGCGAAGTTCAGCGGCCGGCGATTTCCCATGCTATTTGGTTCATATTGAGCCCGACGACATCGATATAAAAGAAAAAGGTTTGTATCTATCGCCGGGGATGCCGGTGGAGGCGTTTCTTGTCAAGGAACCGCGAACCATAATCGATTTTATCGTCGAGCCGTTGAGTCGCAATTTCAATCATGCCTTGAAGTAACGGATTTTTCGGGTTTTTCGATTATCGTATGTGTAAAAGATTTCATGTGTCGCTCCGTACCGCATTGTTTCTATGGCTTACGACGCTCGTAGAAGGGACGTGTAATGACACCCTTTCTCTCAATGATTGTATCCAAGCCGGCTTGCGGTCCCATCCCTACGTTCGTGCACTCGAATGCCGTGTAAAACAAGCCGCCGCCCGTATCAAAGAAGCACGGGCGGGGTTCTTTCCCGACGTGGCGTTTCGGGGGGAGTACGAGGACGTCCGGAACGAAAAAAGGGAACCGTACGATGTTACCGTCTCACGACAAGGAAGGATTACAAAATCGGTGGGCATGGATCAGACGCTGTTCACCGGTTTTCAGGTTTTAGGATTGGTAAAGCAGACACGCGTAGAACATCAGATAGCAACGCTACAGTTGAAAAGTACCGAAATCGCGCTGGCCATTCTCATTTGCGATGCATATCTGGGTTATTGCCGGGCCTGCGCCGACACGATAGTCTTTATGGGCACCGTCGAGCGCCTCGGCACACAGCGAGAGGTCGTCCAAGCATACTGTGAGCAGGAACTCAAACCCGCAATCGATCTGCTTCGGGTGGATGTTGAGCTTGCACGGGCCGCAGGGCAATTGGACCAAGCACGCAATAGGGTGAAAATACGGCGCGCGGTGCTCTCTGAATTGCTTCAACTCGAACCACAAAAAACGTACGTTTTCAGAAACGATCTAACCGACTCAATACCGGCGGTACCGGTTTCACTCGAAAGCTGTATCGAAGCCGCTTATGAAAACAAGCCAAGAATTCTCATTGCCGAGAAACGGATCGATGCCGCGGGGCATGGTATCCGGATGGCGTGGGGAGAAGCGCTTCCGGAAGTGGGTGTGAGCGTATCGTACGTACTGCAAGATATTGATTATCATAATACTACGGGGTTGACGGACAACGAGCGCACATATTGGTATGGAGCTTTGCGCATGTCATTGCCCGTCTTTAGCGGGGGGAGCCGCTATTATGTATGCAAACAACGCATACAAGAAAAGAAAGAGTACGAATACCGTTTGCTGTCCGAAAAAAGTGAGCTTCGTACGGAAATCACTACGGCATTCATAGAGCTTTTAGATGCGATGGAAAGGGCGCCAACCGCCGAAAAGATATATAAGGAGGCGCGCGAGGCACAAAAGATCGCTCGTGCACGGTACAAAACGGATATTGGTACGCTAACAGAATTACTCGAGGCGGAAGAGCACGTTACCCGGGCGCTTCAAAACAGCAACGAAGTGCGAATACAATCTTGGAGCAAGCTTACCCACTTGTATGCCGCCATGGGTGATACGCTGCTTTTTTCTCTAAATGCCGCCGGCTTGCGGAACCTCGGCCACCGGTAGATTGACACGATACTGAGATTGAGAAACACCGCGCCGCCCGAGGCGCTCGAAGGCGGTATTGTTTTTTTCGTTACTATTTAGTGGTTCGGAGAACCTCTGAGGCTGCTTGAGAAGTCCTCTTTATTCGCAACCGACCGTGAACCGTCGTTAGCTTCGTCGGTTACGTCGGTTACGTCGGTTACATCGGTTACATCACCGAGGGTATGCCTTCCTCAACCGCCTCATTACCGCCGCTTTGTCACTCCGTCCCGAGTGCTGCAAGGGATTTGCGCTACACGCAACCAAGTCGTACCCGCGAGACCGGGAGGTTACGGTGCACGGGGTAGCTTCTCAAACAGTCGCCGAGGAATTGCGGCGTGGAGCATGTGATTTTTCACACGCCCCCACATACCAACTAATCCCATCGTTGCAAAGGTTCCTCGGTATTCAAGCGAGAGGCGGGGAGGGGACTCGAAAGACATGGCAGCCGAAGTGCACGCCGGTCCACGATGAACTACCGCCCTGAGCATTTTCACGCCGGTGGCGAAAAAGAGCCACATCAGGACGGTGTGAGAGAACGCTTACCGGGTCCGGGCAAGCGCTGCGATTGAATACCGAGGGGGGCTTTCCCGGAGGGAAAAAATCCGTTTGAAATATATCGAGATATCCGGTTTTTACCGGAGGTGAAATCCGGCAATAGCTATAATCTTTCCCATAATTCCATATAATTCAAATGCTTAAATAAATGCCAACCGGATTTTTGTGCAACGATGAGGTTAATTCTTGGCTTTTATGCTTGTCAGGTCGGCTCCAGGAAATGTATGATAATGTGTGCGGGGGCATGAAAGCCCGGTGAATCGAAAGGAGTCAGGATGAACACCACCTCTATCGGACAGACAGGCAAAAATCTCACCATCAGCTTACTCGAGGATGAGCACGAGCTTATACTCAAGAAGGTCTTGGAGTTCGACAAAGCCTTCGAAACCAAACAAATCGAGCGAATACGCAGATGCGCGGAAGAACTTTATGCTTTTCTTCGCTATGACATGATGGAGCACTTTGCTCTGGAAGAGGATATCTTCTTTGCGGCTTGTTGCTTGTGCATTCACAATTTGAAAACGGCGAGGCTGGTATTGCGTTTGCAAAAGGAGCACGGATATTTTGCGCGAGACGGCAAGGTGCTGATGAGACTGATGGAAAAGCAGTCGTTGGAAAAGACCCTGGAGAGTGCTTATTTTATGCGGGCGGTCAAATCGTTCATGGACAAAATGTTGGTGCATTTGCTCGATGAAGACCAGCAATTGGTTCCTCACATTAAAAACAACAGGGTGTGTCGGCAATACATTGGAAAGCTTGCGGCCGAACGTCAGCTTAAACAAATCAGGTATTCGGTTGCCCAACGTAAAGCAACGATCGCCGAGCCGTTTATAGTGACATCCGGCCCCGAAGATACCGAAGAAAAGAGCCCCTTCCAGGAAATCACCGGATTCGAGGCAAAATAATGAGCACGTAATGCCTCGGCAAGAAGCTTGAGGGCTGATGGCTTAAAAGCCAAAGGCCTGAGAGCGCCCCAGCAGTTCGATTTGCCGATCACCATACAACCCCCGTATTCCATACCGCCAAGTGAGCGGAGGCGTAATCGTCGGGGCGGTTGAGTCCGCAACTTCGCTTTCTTTCATTGCAACACGCGTGGGTGCGGTTCTCTCTTCGGCAAAGGATAGCTCTCCGGTCATCCAATTGAACTTCCCCGACGGGCCTGGGACGTTACCAACCCATTTTGTGCCTTTTTCATTGCCGTGCTTGAGCGGGACATCGTCGGTGTACACATTGTGGGACACGAGATGATTGCCGACTTGGGTCGGCTTGCCCCCCAGTTTTTCATGGACAACATGGCCCGCAAGTTCTACATGGCCGATTCTGGAATGCAGGAAAAGGTTGTGGGCGATAACCTGGTTTCTACTGTCGTGACAATAAAAGGCAAAGGGACCGGAATTGATAACCGTATTGTTGTCGACCCAATTGGTGACCCAGCTTGCTTCAATGAACAGACTGGCCGGTTCGCCGTCGTTCGCATAAAGAACGTTGTCGGTAACTCGCGAGTTTCGATTATGGTAGTCGAGCCAAATGCCCGGTCCATTCTTGGTCCCGATGATAACATTGCCGGCAATAAGGGTTTTTTGTGTAAAATGCAGTTTGATCGCGGCCGTCTCGTAGAGTTTTAGCGCAGGCTGCCAAGCATTGGCGATGAGCACGTTGCCGGTGATCCGGCTACCCCACGAGAACATACCGCAGATACCGACAATACCACACTCTTCGATTAGGTTGTTGCGCACGATATGGTGACCGGGTTCCGCCGGGCGCTTTTTCCCCCATTGGTGATCGAACTCGCCTATCGACATTCCCACGCCGTTGTGTTTGCGTACAATGGTATTTTCGATTACCCAATGGTGACCGTCGTTGCAGGTGATCGCGCCCCACTGGGGAAGGGGAAACGGACCGGCGCAGTGCTCGAAGGTAAAACCGTTAATGTGGATATGGCCAAGCAATTGCTCTTTCGGGAAAAACAGGTAAGGTTTCACGGCAATTTCAATGTTATTTCGATCGGGTTGTAATCCATTGCCGAGATGAACTTCCAGGGTTTGACCTTCCTCGGTGACCCGGAATGTGCCGGATGCTTCGCGGAGCGCCTCCCGGCTCCGTACCTGGGTTAAACGTTCGCCGTCGGCAAACACCATCGTCCGGGGAAGAGTGAACGGCTGCTTTCCCCGCCGGCTTTTTGCCCAAGGCATATTTTCTATCTGCTTATCCGTAAGGTTTTGGGTGACAAGCGGGTCTATGGCCGGGCGTGGAAAATCGGCGAGCGAAGTGCGCCACAAGCCGAATTTTTTGTCTCCGGCGAATTTCTTCCAGCCGCCTTCATGAACAAGCGACCCGCTGACGATCACATCGGCGCCGGGCGCCGCGAAATAGCCAATCATGGCGTCGGTACCCGTCCCGCCACGTTCGGGTCTTATAATCTCGCGATATACGCCGGAAGCCACAAGCACCCGTTCGCCCGGTTTGAGTACTTCCGCCGCTTTGCCGATAGTTTTAAATGGATTTTCTCTTGTGCCCGATCCCGTGTCGGTAGCCTCCGGATGGTGCTGATCGACATAGTAGGTGTGTTTCCACACGGTTGCCGGCTCCCATGAATCGGCCGTGTGGCCGTTGGGGAGATGGATATTATTTTGGGGTACGTGGGACCGTTGGGGGGGCGCCGACGTCGTATTCGGCGTCTGCTGTTCGCCGTGCAATCCGATGATAGACAAGCAAATGATCGTACATATACCGGCAACAAAGCATTCCTTGGATGTTTTCGCCACTTCTGTTTCCTCCGGTTGTTAGCATTTGAAAATGGATTTCCCGCGGAGCTGAGGGAAGGTGTTCAAATCCGGCCTCACGAAACAGGCGCTCGGCTACAAGATAGTCTACACCACCCATAAACCTTGGTGGCATTAGACGATGCCGGTCGAACCATTCTGAAACTCCGTGATCACCTTCAACTTATTTTATCCAATATATATTGCTCGTTTCGGGAATCAGGGGGCTCCTTTGTTCTTGCTTGCTTCGCCCGGCAAGCTTCTCGGCGTCTAACCTGGTTAAACGATTCGCGCAAAGGGGATCTTTTCCGCTGATTATCCGGCAAATTAATCACCGGTTTTACCTTCGAGCAAATTTTAGAGATCCCGGCAAAATAAGGTAAATTGTAGCTATGCATAAGTAAGGAGAGCAGTATGGTTGTTGCGATTGTATTACTTAAGGTTGAGAGAAAACGGGTTAACGAGATTGCGGAGGTGTTGTCCGAAGTCGGCGGGGTGGCGGAAGTGTATTCCGTCAGTGGTCGATATGACTTGGTCACGATCATACGGTCTAAGGACAACGAGGCGTTGTCTGATGTCGTGACCAACCACATGCTCAAGGTGGACGGCATAGTGGACAGTGAGACGATGCTCGCATTCCGCGGTTTCTCACGGCACGACCTGGAGAGCATGTTCTCTATCGGTGCATGAGCGGCATATCCAGCCGGCTCATTTCTTTGCGTCGTCCACAATGGCGCGAATGTCGCGTGCCGAGAGTGCACCGGCGAATATCATGACCTCGTCTATAATCCCGGCCGGTTCCCGGTTCATCGGTATTTCGCTATTGCTGCCAATACGCCACCCAAAATCGGTGTGCCCGATTTTTCCGGGATGCCTAAGCTTGTTGCACAACTCGCCGTTGTAATAAAGCAAAAGCGATTCGCCGGTGCACACACCTGCAAAATGCGACCACTCATGCTTCCATACGGGATCGGTGACGCTCGGTTTCGTGGGGGCGGTATAGAAACATTGACCGCGCCCGAAACCACCAACGGCTAATTTCACCTGAAAATTGCCGTTCATTTTGAGCATAATATGCGCACCCTTGGTGATGAGCGACCCGGCTTTGACTTCATCCTCGGGCTTGTACCAGCACATGATCGTCACGGTTTCATCCTCAATAGCCAGGCTGTTCGCGTCGGGTATAGCGACGTGGCCTCCATTGAAAACTCGGATTCCGTTCTTTCGCATTCCCTCAACGAACTTCACGTCCCCTACGACGATTCCGTGATTCTCGAACCCTGAATGATCAATAATGTGTTCATCGTCCCTATCGAAAGTATAATGCAGGACAAGCGTTTCTTCCGGATGGTCCCATACTTTGAATGGAACGGTGGGGCTGTTTTCGATTCTAAACGTATGCAGTCCCTTGCTCAGCCGAGTCGGTGTTTCGCCTCTCAGTTCGAAGTTTGCGCCAGGTTGGATATTTTGTGGCGCCGGCTTGATTATTTCCTTTTCGTCTACATGTACCGCCGCTTCGACGGGCATTTTGCAGCCGGAGATATTGCGGGCGCTACAGACAAATTGAGCAGGTTCATCAAGGCGAACAAGAGAAGGCAACATTGGGGTGGAAAAGATGATGCCGCTTCGGGCGTCCAAGCGCACGGCGTCCACCTCGATATCCGCCTTCATATCCTCGACACTCAGTACCCTGTGTCCGCCGGCGTAAAGCCGGAGCGGGACCCTTATTTCCTTCGTTTCGTTTTCCTCTACTAAAATCCATTCGGCATGTATCGTTGTATCGTCGGCGTTGATTTTTAAAAGATACCCGCCGACGGAGCCGTCGTTTCGCATGCGTACCGTTGCGGTAAATTCTTCGTGCGAACGGACTCGCTCGGTGTCTAATTCAAACGATAGAAGTTCGAACCGCGGCACATCTTTTGTAATCGAGAAGGGGGGGCTGTCGTCGACGCGCCCCCAGTCTCGATCGGGTACTTCGGCCATTTCAAAGCGTACGAGCTTATTTTTCAGCAAGTCTTTTTGTGAGATGTACGGCAGGGTGTACGAT
>WJJU01000918.1 GCA_014729595.1 Chitinivibrionales bacterium | reverse complement strand
CCGGCGGGAAACCTCGGCGAGAGACGACCGCACCGACTCACCATACATGTTCATGCATTCGCTGAGGCTTGTGGTCAAACCGCCCGGATTCTCTTGTGCAAAGCCCGGTATTGCCATAGCAGCGGCTGCGATAACCGCGACACGTAATGCCTTGCCGACCAGACGGCGCTTGTTCGCCGTGAATGTTGTCTGTTTCATTCTTGTGCCCTCTGTACACGTTATCGGCGAAGCCGCACGGGATGCAGTTTTTTCGCCTCATGATTGAATTAATCCAATGCCTTCCACCCCTTCGAAACGCGTCGATAGGTACGGTTATTATCAGAGCGATCAACGTACAGCGTCCCAACCGGCGAAACAGGCTCGTTCTTTTGCGGCGCGCCGTCTCCGAATATCACCGGCTCGGCTCCTTTCATCGCGTACGGCGCCGCATGCAACGCAATGCGCGGCCCAATCAATTCAAACCGGTTATCGATGCCGGCGTAAACCTCCGCGAATAGCGAACGTTTTTCTCCGACAACACGCGAAAAGGGTTGGTCCGATTCCCCACGACCCAATTCCACCGTGAAATCCCCGCCGTCAACAATCACACCGCGAACGCCCAAAAACTCCTCGGAATATACCGGGAGCCCCCCAAATTCGGCACCGAACAGATCAATTCTGAAATCAACCGTGCGCCGCGTCTCTTCACCAACAAGTTCGCCGGCGCCGTCTTTTAAAACACCGCTAATCGCTACGACTTTGCTTCCCGCCCGGTACGGGATCACCGTTACCGTCGCCTCGTCCGAGGTATCTTTGATTGTTCCATTCCCGACAATGCAGCGAAACCGAACGCCGTTATCCTCGAGCGTAAGCGGCTCGGTGATCAACTCCGGGCCAACCGCTCCAGGGACAATTGCCCCATCGCGCATCCATTGATAGGTCACCGACTCACATCGAGCGCGAACCCGCGCCACAAACGGATACCCGGCTTCCACTGTATCGCTTTGCGGATGCTCAACCACCGCGCACCGGACGCTTCCCTTCACATACAACAACGCAATATCACTTTGCACACTCCGTTGACACCAAGTCGATACAAGAACCCGGTACTCATCCAGATGGTTATAGCCGTTCACCGGCGACACCGTATGAATCGGCCCGTGCGCACCGGGAATGGTGTCGTCATTTCGTTTCCACCGGTATGTCAAACCCTGCCCCAAAGCCTCAACTACAAATTGAACGCTCTCGCCGATGGCGGCCGTATCCGCCCGCGGGTGCGCGACAATAACCGGCTCGGTACACGCGCACGTATCATCCGCCGCCGCGCCCGATGCGGTCGCGGTTCGCCCCTGAATGTTCCAGACTATAGTGCGCCCGTCAAATCTCACCATGAACGCATTGTGCACGCGACCGGGCTCGAAAACCGAAACCTGAGGCTGGTAGCCCATTCCGGCAAAGCTGTTTTGGTCTCCGATAGGAATGGTGACCCTAATTGTATTCTCGTTCAGGTATCCCCATACCGCCGTATATGTTCCATCGCATTCATCCCTGACATCGTCTATAATGGGATGAACGGGTAATCCGCCACACGCATTTTGCGCGGCGCCGCCCGCCGCGGTTGCCGTCCGGCCATCGAGCGCCCAAACAATCTTCGTATCCGTGCCACGAAACGGTATGGTGAATACATTCCTTTGGCGGCCGGGTCGAAATGAATTGGGTTGACCATGATCGTAACCATCGCCCTTGCCCACAATCTTGTTGCCTTTGCCATATGAAATGTAAACATCATAGTCATTCCGGTTGTAGTACCCAAAATGCGCCGTGTACGTACCGTCACAGTTGTCCCGCACATACTCCAGCACCGGACTTACCGTTTTTTCGGGGCAGCCGCCGATCGACTGAGAGGCATTTGCGGTAGCCGTTCGGTTGTCCAAGGCCCACACCAAGTTACTGCCGTCAAACGTAACCTGAAATGCATCGCGTACACGTCCCGGCTCGAATATCTGAGGCTGCGGCTGGTCGCTTCGATTGATTAGGATG
>WJJU01000917.1 GCA_014729595.1 Chitinivibrionales bacterium | reverse complement strand
TGGCGACACCGTCGGTGAATTATTGAGCGCGCCGCGGTGAAACTGCCGCCCCGCGGCGACGAAACACACCGGCTTGATGCGCAACAATCCGTCGGAGAACACGAAAATTTCGGCCCCGTAACATCATTTCGTGATCTCCGAGGATTTGGGATTCGGTGATCGCCCCGGAAGTAAACTTTGCGCCGCATTGAAGCACAAACGGAATCGCTTCCGCGGACGGTTTTGGGAGGACATTCGCTCTTATCCGAAATAGTCGGGAAAGAAGCAACTATTCGTGTTTGTATTTGGCCGAGAATCAATGGTTCTCGGATGCAATCGATTAGGGAAAACGATCACCATAAATGAGGAACATACAAGCCGGCCGCCCGGATCAACCGACATTCAACTGGTTAGCCACACCGGCAAGAACATTGGTCATGTCAATTGCCTTAATGTAGCTAAGTACGCTCGCTTCCATGTAAGGCGTGGGACGATTCAACGAAAGCACAATCGCCCGATCCTTCGTGGAATCCGGGTATTCGACTTCTGAATGGAGATTCGGCTCTCCATGCGCTATACCGGTCAAAACTATCTGCGCACGAACCATTTCGGGATCCATAGCGGTGAGAAGCATGCTTTTCATGCGATCCTTGTTCTGAAGAAGAAAAGCACACAAAAATGCCCATCGACCGTGTGTGACGGCGATTCGTTTATTATTTTGGGTCATGGTTACACCTCACTTAGTGGAAATGAATAAGTAATTCAGCCAATTGAAAAGTGCGCCCGGACCAAAGGGTACCACGTCGGTGAGCAACACTTTCCGTAATGAAATGCATTGTAGCCGGCTATACCAAAAATATATTAACTGGGTTTCTATGTCAACACAAAAAAGCACCGGGTTAAGAGAGCGTCTTCAATATCTGATTGAGCTAACCACCTCAAGCCAAGCGGAATTCGCCAGAAAACTCGGCATCACGCCGGCCTATGTGTCGGCTCTTGTGGCGGCCCGCAAAGAAACCATCAGACCATCGCTAGCCAAGTTAATCCAATATGAACTCAAATGTGATCAAAATTGGCTGCTGAAAGGATCGATGGACCATTCCTTATGCGAAATGCTGGCTCGTCAAATGCGTGAGTCGTGGAAAAGCCCGCGAGCCGTGGCCAAGGCCGTCGATGTGAGCGTAGAGTTCATGGAAGCGATTGTACGATGCCGCATTATGCCATCACCCGAACTAATCACCGAGATAATGAATTTTGTGACGGGAGGAGCCGAGTCCCATGACGTCGCATCCGGAACCGGTACGTCGCCACGAGACGAACGGCTTGCCGAATTGGAGCATCTGCTTGCCGAGGATCCGGAAGCTCTTCCGGTGGTACTCGAACTTCTTCGTGCACGAAAGATACAGCGCCAGGCACTCGAGAGTCTCAAGAAGCCTCTTGACACGGATAAATAGCCGACCGCCCAACGATTGATAGGTGTGTCGATAATCACCCTTGGTTTCCGGTACTATTTTGACACTTTAAACCGAAGGACCATGAGAGCGAACACGGAATACTACTTTTTACCCTCGGTAGTCGAGGCTCTCGAAGCCACCGGGGGGCTAAACGGAAAGGCACGAATGGAAGTGAACACGTACGCGGAACGCAACACGAATAATAATGCCGTTGGAGTGCCCGACGTAGTAGAGGAGCCGGACTCGGATGAAACGACTCCTTGACCTTCCCGTCCGCGAGCGCCCGCGCGAAAAGCTCCTCGCCAAAGGAGCGCGATCATTGACGGACCAAGAACTCATGGCGGTTCTTTTAGGCAAAGGTGCAAAGGGGCGCGACGCCCTCGCGCTTGCCGCCACGGTGATCCGGCGTCTCGACGCCGGCGGTGGTTTCCCCGACGCGACTCAACTGTGTACTACAACCGGCGTGGGTCCCGCCAAAGCCGCGGTAATATGCGCCGCATTGGAATTCGCACGCCGTCGAATTCGACCCGCCGGACAAAGGATCAAGCTGCCGGGCGACGTTTACCCGCTTGTTCGCCATTTCGCCGACCGCAAGCA
>WJJU01000916.1 GCA_014729595.1 Chitinivibrionales bacterium | reverse complement strand
ATCCAGGGCCGTGCGCACCACTTCATTCGCCGGCGCTTTAAAGACAGCGTTCTCGGTGTCGTTGCGCGCGTAAATTCCTGCCATGAAGCCGCTGGGCGGCAGCTTCAGCTGCTGTCCGCCGCGGCCGGGACGCGGGTCCGCGACAAAGACCCACGGGTAATACATCGCGGCGTATTCGGACGAACGTTCATTTCGATAGGACTGTGCACCCCCGACAAGCAAATCAGGCGGTGTATCCAGGATCGCCATCCGGTATCGAAGCTCTACGCAGTGATTGATGAGCGGATTTTTGATCGCATGGGCTTGATCTTCGGATTGCCGATATGTATGGCCCGGTGCGGCGACCATCGAAATCTCATCAATGCCGGCGAGGGCGAGCAGCCCGTTTTTCGGCAACGCATCCGGCACATTGGGATAATCAATGAAATCCGCCGCATTTCCAGTGTACTGTTTGCCAGAGGGCAGGTCGCCGTCATCACCATTTGTCAAGGTGAATTGTGCTGTAATCGTGGGGTTGTCCTCTGCTAGATCGCCCAATTTCCCTTCGAACAATCCCCGAGTGACTGTCAACGCTTCTTTTTCCTCGGACAAGCCGATACCATCGATCGCAAAGGGCACGGTGAGCGCATCACGACGAACATCGGGGTTCCGCGTAAATCGGTTGGCGAGGGCCATGCTGCTGCGGGGATCGGGTTGGTAAGCACCCCAGAATTCGGCCGGATAAAACGTATCGCTTGTCAGCCTCGGCGTCGCCACCTCGACCAGTATGGACACAGGACGCACCTCGCTAGTAGAGCCCAGATCACCTATGGCTATGTCCGATACGTTGCTGTCCACTGCATCCACGAACTTCCAATCACCGGTTGCTTTGTCATGATCTGCTATGAATAGGCCGTCTCCGCCTCCTTCATTTGTCCGGTTGCCGCCGCTCACAGTGCTGATGTGGACAAGATCGTATCGCTTAACGCGCGTCAGACGAGCGGCGCTGGGACGATAAGCGTTATCTCCGACGTCCAAATGGAATATCACGCGCATGTTTCCAGCTGCCCCCGGAAACCGAGCCACGAGTTCGAAGCTCATATCCGAGGAGGCGGAGTCGCTTCGGCTGGCTTTCCCGTAATGGCTGGTTGGTATTTCCGTTGAGCCTCCCAGCCCGAAGTCACTGCCTTTCTCATTGAAAACGCGGGAAACATAGAGCTTCGTCCCTCCTTCCGCGAAAAACGCCCGCACCCCATGGGCCAAATAGTTGACCTGCCGCTCACCGGAAAGCTTCAAGTCATCCAGGCCGCCATAGATCCGTTCAAAGTCGGCGAAGCTCGTCAACAGAGACGGCGCGCCGCTGATCGGCCCAAAGCGAGCCGGGCCTACAAATCCTGCCGTCGTCGTTCCCACTCCCTCGATTGTTTTGGGACGAAAGCTCACCTCCTCGACATACACACCAGGCGCTAAATATTGTGGCATAACTCCTGACCTCCATTTATTGCGGTTCAATCATCAAGCGATTTTCGTTTTCGGTGCGAAGCACGAGAGGCGTCTGATAGAGCAATGAACGCTCAATCGACGTTTTCCCGTCTCCGTCAGGTACGTCATGGATATTGGCCGTGCCTTGGTTGAGAATCGAGCGCATATCCGGCGGCATCCTCGGAGAAACATCCAGCTGATCATCTAATTTATAAAGCACCTCACATGTGATTACCCACTTCATCTCATGCAGCACGCCAGACTTTTTCGGCCCAGGATGGGGCAGCATCATCTGAAACATGCCTCTTGCGTCCGCAATGGCGCGCACCGGGTTATTGCTTGGAGGCGTTACTCGGACGACGGACCAGGCGGCCGGGGCATCGGCTGAAGCATCCCAGATCTCGCCGTAAATACTCGCCATGCCCGCTATCGGAGACCGGGCCGGGCTGGAATGCAAATCGACCGGCACAACATGGGTCTTCGGCAAACACAACACCAGGGTTGCAGGCAAAAATCGCTGCTGTTTATCTTGAATAAGAAGCACAAAATTGGCCTCCTGATGTTCATCTTCCGGGGAGAGATTGGGCGAGCAATAAGCTGATGCGTCTTTTGCGTTGGTTACATAATCGCGCAACTCCGGCAGTGTGCGGACTCCGAAAAAGCCTGATACAGGAGATGGCCGCGCGACGGTGGGTTGAGTCAGATGGTCCCGAAGATATACTTCCAGATGCAGATCATTGCTGACCGGTTGATCGCGCACAACGTCGATGCACCGCACTGCGAGCGGTGCACGGCGGATAATGGTCTCGCGCAGATGAAAAGTCATTCCTCGTATTCTCCGAATCGAAGCTCACGAACCTTCACAGGCGTTGCACTCGCGTACTCAACTACTGACTCGATGCGTAATACGCGGGCGAGATAGGGAGCCGAGAGGTGATAATCCTGCGGCAACCCGTCCCAAATGCGGAGAAGTATCTCATCCGAAACATCGTCTTGTACGATTTCCAGCGTTTCTTCCTGTGAGAACGCCCCATCGCCGCTCACTTGATTGAGTACATCCGAAGACACTATGGCGTTATCGGCAAGGGTGCGCATGGCCCATCCGAGGATATCGTACTGTAGCGATGCTTTTTTGGCCCAGGCTGTAAGCAAAAAATGCAAATCGAGTGAAAGGGGCGAGCGTTGAACGGCGCGCGAAGGGGAGCCGCTTTGTTGATTGGAGCTCATAGAAGGCATGGCGCGTCTATTGCCTTGGGCGGCATTGGGGCGGACGCTGTAAAGAAATAGTGAAACGCCGATGTTCATCGGATTTTTGAAGTCGTCGGCGCTGTATAGGTCAAATGACAGGGTGTTGTCGCCAAACATAGACTGATCGCAGGCGCTGTCTAAAATATCCAGAACCGCCTGACATGCCGCATTGATTCCTCTATAGTTCGCCATAGATTTCCAGCTCATCGAAACAGTACATGAGAATCGTTCCTTGCGTGTGATCTTTTTCCCTGGACTTAAGCGGCATATCGGTTGCTCGTTTAGCGCTTTACCTTCGATAGGGAATACAAGGGATTACCGTCTGCTGTCAGCGTTTTTTTCACATCACCCGTTGCCACCAGGTACTCCAAAGCCTGCTCCACGGTGTCCAACGTTTCCACAAATCGCTGGCGGGTGAGCCACCAGATGGCCACCCCATCTACGGTGTCAGCGGCATGAGGATGAGCATGGAGATAACGCTCAATCGCCTTCGCAACAATTCTTATTTCATGTTCTTCAGGCATGCTATCTTCCCAAGGACGTGTTCTGTCATTTGCTTGATCTTGAGCAACTTATGCACCAAGCATATAACCACCATAAATATATAGAAAAAGAATATTTTTAGACAAATCGATAAGGGAAACAAAAGACCCAACTAGGAATGCTGAGATGATTCAACCAAGAGTTGAGTGCTGGATTCGCCTGGGTCGCTTTTGACCCGTATGGGTCATGATGTACCCAGAAATTGAGAAATGATGATGGAAGGTGTGTGTTGGTGGGTTCTCAGAGAAATGTTCCGTGCATTGTAAAAGGCCTATGCACTTTGAAAGTAGTCTGCTCTCTCGATGCTATGCTTTTTCAGTAGTTTTCCAAAAGCGCGCCGTTCCTTTCCGGCCCGACGCGCCGCAAGGGAGACGTTTCCCTGGCATTCAGCCATAAGCTGCTTCAAATAGTGCTTCTCAAACCGGTCGATATACCGAGCTTTGGCCTCTTTTAGCTTACCTTCCTGAACATTCATCCACGGGCTCGAATGCTCCGCTCCTTTTTTTGGGAAATCAAGAGATGTTGCCGGTAAATGGACTAAAGGACCGCTGGATAGCAAGAAAGCTCGATGGACGAAGCTATCGAGCTCCCTGACATTGCCTGGCCAGGAATGGTTTTTCATCCAGGCTAAGGTTGCTGAATGAAACCTTTTCTTCGGGAGTCCGTATTGAACGCAGTATTGACCGAGAAAATGATTTGCAAGCTCTTCAATGTCACCTTCTCTCTCGCGAAGGGCTGGTAAGGAAAGAATCATAACATTGAGGCGATAATAGAAATCCTCTCGAATAGCACCGCAGGATAGCAATTTTGTTAAATCGGCGTTGCTCGCTGCGATAACCCGCACATCTGATTGCTTCACATATTCGCAACCCAAGGGTTTATACTCT
>WJJU01000915.1 GCA_014729595.1 Chitinivibrionales bacterium | reverse complement strand
TCTTCACCCACCGTACCGCATCAACACTACCGCGTATCCACGAGGTCGAACCACACGGCCTGCGCGCCTGACGAGAGAGTAGTATGGCTACCGTTGTTCCCGTTGGATTCATGCGTAATCAGTTTGCCATTTGTGTTTCGCTAAAGCACAAATACCCATTTGCTCTTGCTCTAACGGCCTGAAAGCCCGTGCATTCAAAGAATATGGTGTTTGAGCGGTAGTGATAACAATATATTCGCAAAAGGAGCATTCCGAGACGTATTTTGCACGTTCATTCAACTCCGTTCAATACCTTGATCTTCGAAAGCGAGGGGGATTCCGCATGAGCATCACGCAAGAACCTTTCGGTTTTTTGCCCGACGGACACGAAGCGACTATTTTCACCCTGCGCAATGCGCACGGAATCGAGATGGACATGACGAACTACGGCGGGATTGTAACACGCTTGACGACCCCCGATCGTCATGGAGAATTCGCCGATATTGTTCTGGGCTTCAAAACGCTCGAAAGCTACCAGAAGGATTCCCCGTACTTTGGAGCCCTAATCGGACGCTACGGCAACCGGATCGCCGACGGGCGTTTTGAGCTGGATGGCACCACCTATGAACTGGCTGTCAATAACGGCCCCAATCATCTTCACGGCGGCCTCAAAGGATTCGACAAGGTTCTATGGACGGCGGAAAGAATAGAAGAAAACGACAGATCGATTGTCCGACTGAGCTATCTGAGTCCCGATGGTGAAGAAGGATATCCGGGAGATTTATCGGTTGCCGTGGATCACATTTTAACGGAAGAGAATGAATTTATTCTTGAGTACACCGCCACAAGCGATAAAACCACGGTTGTCAATCTTACGCATCATTCCTATTTTAACCTAACGGGCGAGGGCTCCGGGGATATCCTCGGCCATATCATCAGCCTCAACGCCGACGCGTTCACTCCTTCCAACACCGATCTGATCCCAACCGGAGAAATTCGATCGGTCGGCGGCACGGACATGGATTTTTCTCTACCCCAAAGAATCGGCAACAGGATTAACTCCAATTATGAACAAATCGCACAAGCCGGCGGCTTCGATCACAACTTCGTTCTCGTAAACAGGGATGGTTCACTTGCACCGGCCGCCCGGGTGACGGAACCGGAGTCGGGAAGAGTTCTGGAGGTTCTGACCACCGAGCCGGGAATCCAATTATATACCGGCAACATGCTCGACGGAACACTCAAGGGGAAAACCGGAGCGATCTATCACAAGCATTCGGGCCTCTGCCTCGAAACGCAGCACTTCCCCGATTCCCCCAATCATCCTCAGTTCCCCTCAACCGTCCTCAAACCGGGCGAAACCTACCGACACAAAACGGTTTACCGATTTGGCACTGATTGAATGGAAAATGAGGAGTCTACATTGGACGGCGCCCCTAATGCCGATTTAGCACCTTAAATATCAAAACCATAAGAGCAAAATAAGAATGCTTTTTTTCCCGTGACGTAGAAAACCCCGGTCACCGGGACCAAAACAGAGAAGGGGGGAGGAAGTAAACGCGAGCACTGAACAAAAACTTCAGTTTCACCTCTCTAATGCATCAACGTAGTACTAATTTCCTCATGCCCGATTCACAGACTGCTCTACGCGGCTCTTGGAGCGGTACGAGGGGCCGGAGGTGAGTATCCCGCCTCAAAGACAACCTCAATGGCACCTTTGAGTGCTTTGTTGATATGCATCGAACGGCGTGCGAGTGTCGGCTCTATCTTTTCGAATGCCGTTTTCGTTTCGGGCCAACGAGGTAATGCGGCACCAAGAAAGCGGCCGTCCAATGCGGCAATAGTCTCTTCGTACCGCGAACGAATTCGACGACAGGTCATCAAGCGCCGCCGTACCACCTCATCCTTTGCCGCTACAAACCCAAACCATCGACATAGGAACCCCCGCCACGGATAAAGAGCGCAACGCCCTTGGCCCCGTTCTCTCTCTGATGGATTATACAGGTGGCAGATGGTATCGTTGCCGTTAATGGAGCGGTAGACCCCGAAAGCCTGATCGGTATCCCAAAGGTACCGTGCCATTGGAATGAATTCCAAGACGGTAGTTTCAATACGTGGATATTCACAGCACCGCCCGCACCCCGGAAAGCAATCGATACCGGTCAGTCGGCGGAAACGCTCGATGCTTCGATCCATCTCGGTGTAGAAGGATTCCAACCGAAGCGAAAGGGCCAATATATTGATGTCGACCTCCCTTAACCGGTAATAGTCGCATCAATATACTATAAGTCCCGGGGGGTGTGTTGAGGTTCTGAGAAAGCACCTCGTAAGGCGCAAATTTTTCGGGTGTCGACAGTGCAATGATTCTCAGGCCCTTGACCCCAAATCACTATGCAACCGGAAAAGCCCGTCGAATCTGCCGTACCGCCTGACGAAGGCGCTCTTCGTTTTCAACCAGGGCGATACGAAGATACCCCTCGCCATCCTCCCCGAAGCCTCGCCCCGGCGCCACGGCCACTTGGGCCTTGGCCAAGCATTCCACGGCAAACTCGATCGATCCCATTTGTGCATGGGGTTCAGGAATTTTTGCCCAGACAAACATCGACGCTTGCGGCCTTTCCACCGTCCAGCCGGCGCGCTCCAATCCGTCACACAGGCAATCGCGACGCCGCTGGTAAATTTCGGCCTGGGCGTGCATATCCGCTTCGCAATTGCGCAAAGCGATAACGGTTGCGATCTGGACCGCCTGGAATATGCCGTAGTCGTAGTAGCCCTTGATCGCCCCGAGAAGCTTTACCATGTCGGGATTGCCAACTGTAAACCCAATGCGCCATCCGGCCATGTTGAACCCTTTCGACATGGTCATCGTTTCGACGGCCACCTCTTTGGCCCCGGGCACCTGTAAAAGACTTGGCGCCCGGTACCCGTCGAATACGGTTTGGCCGTACGCGAAATCATGTACAAGGTAAAAGCCGTGGCGGTGAGCAAGCTGAACGATTTCTTCGAAGAACCCGAGTTCTACGGTTCGGGCCGTTGGATTGTGCGGAAAATTGAGAATCACGATTTTAGGACGAGGTGACACGGTACGACACATCTCATCCATGCGTCGAAGAAGCGCCTCCTCACCGTCGTTCAGCGATACGCCAATCACATTGGCACCCGCGATAACGGGACCGTAAACATGGATAGGGAACGTCGGTGTCGGCGTCAGAACTACGTCACCGGGCCCCAAGGTGGCCAAGCATAGATGGCTGAACCCCTCCTTGGAGCCAAGCGTTGCGATGACTTCATTCTCCGGATTCAGTGATACACCATACTGGCGGTCGTAGAAACGGGCCAGATCGCGACGGAGGTTGTAGACGCCCTGCGAGACCGAATAGCGTTGATTGCGCTTGATCCCCGCAGCCTCGGCCAATTTATCGACCACCACTTTCGGGGTGGGATCGTTAGGATTGCCCATCCCCAGATCGATAACATCGTTGCCTTCCCGCCGAAGCTTCAGCTTAAGCGCATTAATCCTGCCGAAAAGATACGGAGGAAGGCGATGCATGCGCCCCGACGCGACCGCCGGCAAATCGACGCTCAGTAAACTGTCAATAGAATCGACATTCTCTTCGGGCTCTTCAACCACAAATATTCTCCTCTCGTATGCGGCCCACTACGGCTATAAAGCATCGCTGAAATCTTCGGGCTCCTCTTTCACCCGTTTTTGTTGAGGCGTGTGACTCTTACCTACCCGGTCGCTTCCCGAAGCTTTGCGCGTCATAAAACGATAGGTAATGCCGCCCATAAGCTTATAGACAACCCAGTCACCCAGTTTGAGCTTCATCTCGGCAAACGGCGCCAAATTATCCGACACTTTGAACTCCGTACCACCGATCAGCATGGCACCCACGTTGAAATCTCGATTTTTAACTGTCTCAGTGGTTGTTTCGTAGGAGTATCCATACCCACTATATACCGGCAGTTCAAATGTCGCTTCGACTATGCTTATGTTAAAAGGGATGCCGATTCCGGCATAGGGGCTTATGGGAAGCGATTGAGGAAGTGAGGGGTAATAACGAGCTTCGAGAAAATTTAGATTAATTTCTCTGAAATGGCTTTCCAAACCTAGTATTTCTTCACTGCTGAACCACATCTCAAAGCCGGGCACATAGCTGAGCGTAATGGGGATAGGAAGATTTAGACCGATATCGGCGTGGGCGCCTACACCAAAAGCCGCACCGATATCATCACTCACCGCATTCAGACCGAGCTTTGCTCCCGAACCAACCGAGCTAATCGGCGATGCCCCAAAAGCGACTGTCGCTCCCAGGGTCATGACTACCGCAGTCAATACCAACGGCATTTTCATGCTCCCAACCTCCAAAAAAAGGGTATCAGTATACAACCACATCCCTGGTGGGACACCTCGAAAATAACATTAGGCCGACACAAGTGGCGGATTTGACGATTTATTTGTTGCGTGCGGATGCTCATTGGATACAAAGCATCGTTTCGAAGACTTCATGTTCAGACATCTTGAATGATTCCGCCGTCGGTGTCAATGACCTCTTTATACCAATGCGCGGAATCCTTTAGAATTCGTTCTTTTGATTGGTAATCGACGTAGATCAACCCAAACCGGCGCGAATAGCCGCACGCCCATTCGAAGTTATCCATGATCGACCAAACAAAATACCCAATCACGGGAACCCCATCATGAACGGCCTTTCCAAGTTGGGCGATGTAGCGGTGCAGATAATCGATACGCTGAGGGTCGTGCACTTTGCCGTCCAGGTGAACCCAATCACAGTTCGCCATACCGTTTTCGGTGACGACGACGGGCAACGAATATCGTTCATAAAGAAAACGAGGCCCCCAGTAAAGGGCTTCGGGCGTCACTTCCCAATCCATGTGAGTAAGCGACACCCCTTCCCGAGGATTCAATCGCCCGGAAGTTCCACTTGGATTGTGGGCCACGCAATCGCCCTTATATACATTCACGCCGTAAAAATCCAACGGTTGACATATTGTATCCATGTCGCCCGGATTCACCGCAGGCGCATCCTTGCCGTAGCCCCGGCGACCTTGCTCAGGATAGTCCCCCAGAACCAGGGGATCCATGTACCACGAGATATTCCAGAGGGAGTCCGACTTGACGGAGAACATATCGCATCGAGCCGCTTCGATATCTTCGGCGGTATCGGACGCGGGAATCATTACGCCTCCCACCGGCGCGGCCCCGACAAGACAGGCATCCCCCTTGTTTCGCGCCCGCAACACCTGCACCGCCTTACCGTGCGAAAGAAGAACGTTGTGGGTTACCCGAAGACAATCCGCCAAGCTGAGCTTCAAGCCGGGGGCGTGATAGCCGGGGTATAATGTCCTAATCCAATAAAGCACTGTGGCTCGTTAAAGGTAATCCAGTGAGATACCCGATCGGAGAACGCATCGGCCAGACATTCGGTATACTCCGCAAACCATGAAGAACTGGACGGATTCAACCACCCGCCCTTGCAATAAAGTTCATAAGGATAGTCCCAATGGAACAGGGTAATCCAAGGCTGAATGTTCTTCTCCAAAAGCGCATCGATAAGGCGATTTTCGATCTGGTAACTTGCCGCCGCGGCGCCTCAGATAATATCCCAGGGTAACTTCATGATACCCCTCACGTTTTATCGCTCTTTATTATAGAAAAGGCACCGGTCAAGACCGGCGCCACGGTAAGTCAAATCGACAATTCGATTCCCTCTCATTCCTCAAAATCGAATGTAATCAGGTAAGTATCGTCTTCGCGCTTAGTAGAAATTTTGTATCCGGAGTTATAGAAAAGAGCCAGCATCTGCGAGTTACGCAGTAAAACACTTGCCTCAAACCCCTTCACCCCGCGCTTCCGAGCGATATCGGATAGAATGTCAAGAAGGTGGGTCCCGACGCCCTTTGTCTGCCAATCATCACGCACGAGGAACGAAGCCTCTGCACGCCCCGTCTTCTTATTCTGGAAATAATGCGCGACTCCTATAATGCTCTCCCCGCCAACATCCTTTATCACGGCCGCTATCGCCATGTCACGTGAATAATCGATCGTGGTGAATTCCTGGATAAATTTGAGCGGAAACGCTTTCATCGGCTGAAAAAAGCGAAAGGCGATCGATTGCTCGGAAAGCGAATAACACATATCGCGAAGCGCATTTTGATCGGTTGGCTTGACAGGCCGGAACAATAGCGCCGTTCCGTCGGCCAGTGATCGGCGAGTCTCAAATTCTTTGGGGTATTGAGCGG
>WJJU01000914.1 GCA_014729595.1 Chitinivibrionales bacterium | reverse complement strand
GAGCGCAGCGCGGCGTATGTGCGCGGCCGATGGTGGTTGTGGTCGACCGATATCGCCCCCCTCGTGCTGGCAATCCGTGAGCAGTTACTGTTGGGCATTGACCTGACCCGCTCGCTCGGGGGATTTGGAACCTGGCTCGAGGTCGCGTACACTTTCAGTAATCTTGTGAGCGGGGCGGACCGTGACGCCGACGAAGATTATGTGCGCTTGACCGTAGGAGCAGACTATAGTCTAACGGAAAAGCTCTATGGCTTTGGGGAATATCACTTCAGTACCGCGGGCACGGGCAAGCCGAGTAAATTTTTCTCGCGGCTTCGTTCGCCCGCCTATACCGACGGCGGTGTTTTCTTGCTGGGAAGGCACTACGTCGGCTTAGGGGCGACCTACCAATTCACCGCGCTTATATCGACCGCCGCGCAGCTCTTGTACAATGCTTCGGACAATTCACTTCTCTTTTCACCGTCGGCGGAATACAACATACGCGGCGATGTATACCTTGTGCTGGGAGCATACGTGGGAATAGGGCGCAAAGCCGCCGGCGAAGAGGGGTTGGGCTCCGAGTTCGGCGGCGTGTATCCGGATCAGTATTACGGATCGTTTCGGTTCTATTTCTGAACGGTATCGCGAGTTAACCGAGGAGGCGACGGATGTTTCGGATAGAGCGGGGAGAAGGGCGATACTTTGTTTATGACGGCGACGAGCCGGTTCTGATGGTCGCGGCGATGAAGCCGGACACGCGCGAGACCGACTTGGTCTATCTGCGCCCACCCGACACGCCGCTTACGCCGCCGACGCCCGTTTTCCATTTTCCTACCGTACTTGGCGTCCGACTTCATTGTTTATGGCGCACGAGGGGCGTTGAATGGGCCGAAACGGTGACAAATCAACCTGAATGCGACCACGACGTCATGCGTTTTGGTTGGCGAAGATTTTCGCCGGACGGCGCCGCGGAAGAAGTTTACGATATAACACTAAGGCGAAAGGGGGAAGCCTATGTTGTGCGTGGTACGACAACGCTTCTATTTCCGACCGACAAAAGCATGGAATTCGTCAATGTGTATTGTGCGAACCTTGCTAATGGTTGGCCCGACGACAAGCGATTCACCAAGACGGTCCAGGAAATCGGTCCTGGAGAATTCCGGACTCGCGCCCATAGTCCCCTTACGATTGTCGACCATCGCGGTCTCGATTTCGGCGCCCCCGGCGGTAAGGAGCCGAAAAAATGGAAAGGCCCTCACGTCGCTCAACCGTTATGCGAAGGCGGGCTCCTCTTTTGGGCCGGCGAGCGGGTAACCCCCGCTTTTCGCATCGTTTCGGCAAGCGCATCGGTCGTCACGGCTACCTGCGACATGTGGCGCGACCAGCACGTATGCATGACTAAAGGGATTCCTCGCAAGGACGGCCGCTATGAATATAACGTCGAATACGAACTATTCGATCTTCCGCGCGAAGAACGCGACAGTGCTCTGGCGAACGCGAAACCCTGGGAAATCGGCCCCTTGCCCAAGCGCCGTCGATTCCCGCAATTAAAGCTCTCTACGGTTAATCGTTTCGAACGCCCCGTTTCTTCGAACTTTGACAAATCCGTAAGCGGATTTTACTATACCGACGAGAGCCCCGACGGTCTTACCTTTTGGGACGAAAACGGAGGGCCTTCGGGCGCCGGCGCGATCGTGCTCAACACGCTCGCTACACGCATGCCTCCTTACGGGCAAAAATACCAATCCGTCGACTTCGATCTCGATTCCCGGCCCCCATGGATCAACATGCGATTCATGGGGTATGCGATACATCTTTTCCCGGGCCGGACGCTCAATGCCTCGTGCGACATACTGACCGAGGGAGAAATCCACGGATGGGTCGAAATCAGGGAAGCGCAATGGTCGCAATTCTTCGGGAAACCTTCGACCCGAAGACTTACCTATTCCACCGAGCGAGTCGGATGCGGCGATTGGCGCACGGTACACGGAAAACTCACGGCTCAAGACCCGGCATCCGGCGTCATGGTCACACTCTGTGTGGCCGGCAAAGGGAGTGCCCGGTTTTCGAACCTTCTTATTGCGAGGTGATCGTCTAATATTCGCATCCATGGGAAGGGGGGAACATTTGCCGGAAGAGCAAATGAGCGTAGCCCCAACAAAGGGATTAGATGCCGCGGGGCTTTGCGGAGGGTAAAAATCCGTTTGACACATATCGAGATTTTGGGATTTCACCGGTAGTGAAATCCCAAAATAGATACAACCTAAACAATAAGTCCAATTAATTCAATTACTTATTACGCCGAACTGGGTTGCTGTTAATTAATAGCGTGTGATCCGACCTTTAGGTCAGGTTTTCCCAGGGTGGCCCCTTAACACAAATTGTACACGGAGTAATAAATAAATGTCAAACGGATTGTTTATGCAACGACGAGGCACCACCATGCTGATTGTGCCTTACTATGCGGAGATCAGTCGTTGATTTATCTCGTAAGTTTACGATACTTTATTCGATGCGGCTGATCCGCCTCCGCACCCAATCGCCCGCGCCTGGCTTCCTCGTAGCCGGCATAATTCCCCTCGTGCCATACCACCGTACTGTCCCCTTCGAACGCGAGAATATGCGTCGCCAGGCGATCCAGAAACCACCGATCATGGGTAATGACCACGACACAGCCGGCGAAGTCCAAAATCGCCTGTTCCAGCGACTGCAGTGTCTCAACGTCAAGGTCATTTGTCGGCTCATCGAGTAGAAGTACATTGCCGCCCGTCTGCAACAGCTTTGCCAGATGCACCCGATTGCGTTCCCCGCCCGACAATAGCCCGACCGGTTTCTGTTGATCGGAGCCGCTAAAGTTGAATAATCCCACATATTTTCGTGAGTTGATCTCAACCCCGCCAAGATTCAGTCGATCTTGACCATTGGCGATTTCTTCAAACACGGTATTATCCGGATTAAGAGCGTCGCGATTTTGATCAACGTAACTGAGTTCCACCGAGGCTCCGATGGACAGTGTCCCGGCATCAGGCTTCTCTTGGCCCGTGATTATGCGGAAAAGAGTACTTTTGCCGGCGCCGTTGGGACCGATCACTCCTACGATCCCCGCACGAGGCAACGAGAAACTCAGGTTGTAGAACAGGAGCTTGTCGCCGTAGGCTTTTGTCAGCTTGTCGGCGATGATTACCTGGTCGCCTAATCTTTGACCGTTGGGTATCACGATGGCCGCGCTCCGCAAGCGTTCCGGTGTCTGTTCGGAGAGCAGACGCTCGTACGCCGCAAGGCGTGCTTTTCCTTTTGACTGCCGCGCGCGGGGGGAAGTACGCACCCACTCCAATTCCCGCGACAGCCGCTTTTGACGAACGCTCTCCGATTTTTCTTCCTGTTTCATTCGTGTAAGCTTCTGATCAAGCCACGAGCTGTAATTGCCTTTCCACGGAATGCCTCTCCCTCGGTCCAATTC
>WJJU01000913.1 GCA_014729595.1 Chitinivibrionales bacterium | reverse complement strand
GTTTTGATCAACGTTGATCTTGTAGACGGTAGCTTTGTTACGCTTCTCGAGAGCCAACCGCTCGAGCATGGGCGAAAGAATTTGACAAGGTGCGCACCAATCCGCATAGAGGTCGAAAACCAACAGTCGACTTCCTGATGAGTTGACTACTTTTTCGAACTGGGCCGTGCTTTCAATTTTCTTGATCGGCGATGCATTCTTCTCTTCATCCGGCTTTTTCTCGGAGCACGAAATTGCACCAAACGTCATTACGGCTATCAAAAGGACCTTGAACACACTATGTACCATACCACCTCGCGTCTTTCGGCAACATTCGCCAATCTTTTTCGGGAGTCTCAATTAAAGAAAATACCTCGTTTGGACTACAAAACCAAATGGCCCCGACCGGACCATCTATTATTATGAAGCTCAAGTAAAACCGGAGTTTCCGCATGACTCCCCGGATCCACCACTAATCCCCCCGAAGAGGGAAATTTTTTTCTCGGTCCTGGTAGAGGAGCAGAAAGGACATGACGGTGATTGCTTATCTTTCGCCGACACCAGTTCTTCGAATTCTTGGTTGCATTGTGCGCAACGGTATTCGTACAACGGCATGACTCATTTTCCTTCGGTTGGAGTTGCTTTCTTGGTAGCGCTGTAGATTAACCCAGCCTCTATTGAGCGTACTACAAAATATGTGCCGAGCGCAAATTGGGGCATTTAAGGCCTTCCGAAGGGGAGGCGACGTTGTTTGAACGTGGCGTGCAACGACTGCAACGATGGGATGCAACACTTTGGGTGGATGTAACTCGGTGTGGTGCGGATGCCTTTTGCCCGTTTTGGGCTTTTATGCGGGTTTGCGCTCTAACGTGATGCGCCGTCGGTACTACCTTGGCACGAAGAGCCGGCGCCGGCGGTGCACGCATAGCAATGGTTGTTAACGACTATTGCGCGGTTGTTCAAGGTATTGTAGTCGAATTGTTCAAGTTGCGAAGGTGCTCCGTGGTTTACCGATAATCCCAGCATCTGGTTGAAGTCACAGTCATAAAGGGCGCCGTCCCAGCCGACCGAAAGGGTTGTACGGCACATTGCATTTACCGCGGCCGAGGGGTTAAACCCACTTTGAAGGGCGTTCATGTAATCGGCGTAGTTATCGGTGCGAATCAAGTAGTCAAGGTAGCGCCCGACGGGGCTATTAGTCAAACACAACAGCGTATTGAAGTGAATACCGTAAAGTTCGAGGAGTTTGGTTTTATATTCATGCTCCAGCGCCGCTTGGTTGCCGGGCGGATAGGCGCCGGCGGGATTGTGCATAAGGTTCAGTATCAGCCCCGTGCCTTCACGTCCGTAACCTAACTCGTTGAGTAACCATAGGGCTTGAATCGAACGCTCAAAATTGCCGTCGCCCCGCAAGCGGTCGGTTCGGTCTTGCCGGTAGTCGGGCAGTGAACCGACGACTTCAACGGCATGTTTCGCGAAAAACTCCGGGAAATGTCGATACTCCTTTTCTTCCCAAATCACCAAATTGCTTCGTACGATCAACCGTTTACCCAACGCGGCGGTTTGCTCGATGAACCAGGGTAGATCGATGTGCGTTTCGGGCGCACCACCCGTGATGTCGATTGTGGTGATTTCGGGACGTCCCGCGACGGCCAGGCATTTCGTCAAATTTGCACGACTCATGCATTCCGTCCGGGTGGGGCCGGCGTCAACATGGCAGTGTTTGCAGCTAATGTTACAACGCCGTGTAATGTTGAGTTGGAGTATGTTTATAGTATTCGCATAAAAAGGATACAGTCCCAGTTCGGTCAATCGTGCCGCAAAAGAAGGACCACCGCCGGGATTCGACAGCATTGAGATTTGCTCTTGCATATCCATCGTCCTACATCTCCTTCTTTTTGATTATCTTGCGCATCTGGGTTGCATGCGCGAGGACGTCACCCGCCGACATTGCCGCACCCACATGTACCGCCTCCATCATTTCATCATTCGTGACCCCCAGCGACAGGCATTTGTTGGTGTATGCGTCAATGCAGTACGGACAATGGCGGACCGTTGCCACGGCTAGAGCTATCAACGCCTTTTCGCGCTCGGTCAAGGCTCCGGCTCCCGTGGCTTGGGTGTAATATTCGAAGAATTTTCGTCCCTCCTCGGCGGCATATTCGCCAATATTGGGAAAATCCTGAAGATCGCGCGGCTCATAGTAGTTGGTGCTCATACGAATCCTCCTTGATTGAATTTCGCCGTCCACCACATCGATATTGGCGCTTAGCGGCCGGTATTGAATTCGGCGATGTTTTACTATTGCGAGGTTCGTTTCCGTATCATTCGCGAGAGATTGGCAACATGGCGTTTTTCTTCGGCAATAATTGAATCCAGCGTAGGCTTTTCAGCTTGATCGACACGATCACGGAGTCCTACATAGAAAAGTATCGACTTCTTTTCCAAGCCCACCGCCGTCCATAGAACCTCCTCGATTGTTTCGGTGCCGGTAAGAGTCGCAGCCATTTCGGGAGCCCCCTCACCTCCGTGAGTATCCGAAACCGCGAACAAGTACAAATCCGATTCTTCGTAGGGATCAAAAGGTGCGGTTTCGGTCGACTGTGCCGGGAGTGCTTGGCGCATGCTTTGAAATTTGCGCTTGTGATCATCCTCCATTGCCGCCAGCGTCAAGAGTTCTTTGGATTCTTCTTCGCTGAGCTGAAGCCGCGCGGCGCGGCGGTAAAATGCCGCTCCGTTTTCTTCGATCTTGATGGCTATCGACAGAATTTCGTCGGCATTGTATGCGGTCCCCATGATACCCTTCCTTCGTGCGGGTGAAAATTACCGTTTCAGAATTATCTATTGTGCTCCCCAAAATTCTTGACACGCATAAGAAGTGACTCCTGTTGATTGCCCCACTTAGTATGGGGTGAAGCTTGTGCGAACAGGCAATTTATGTTACTTCGCATCGTAAGCCGTTGCGGGCTTTACGTGTCTTTCATTGGGCTTTGGCCCGAAATCGCCTTCGCACCTCTTCCATTCGCTTCCGATTGACCCCCAAATCGGATTTGCCCAGACGGGAGGCGGAGCGAAAGTGTATGGTTTTGCCGTCGTGATCGAACGAGAACTCTACATCATCAACAAAACGCCAAAATGCGGTAGTAAATTCTACATAAAGGTAATCGTTGGTTCGAGTGACGATATTGGTGCGTTTCATTGATTCGATGACGTTCACCAACCGCCGCATGGCTTGTTCCCCGCTTCCTTGGTATGT
>WJJU01000912.1 GCA_014729595.1 Chitinivibrionales bacterium | reverse complement strand
TCGTTGAGGTTTACGGGCTCTAATTGGTTCGTATGATCTTTGCGAACGTATGTACGCAAGCCGTCGATAATAGCGCGTATACGCTCACCGCCGTCACGAATGCCGCTAATTAGCTTCGGTAATCGCTCGCTCGCATCGCCGTATGGTAAATTTGCAAGAGTGAAATCGGGCGTGGTCGCCGCATGACGATCGAGAATGGGGACCGTTTCTTTCCAGGCCCGCTCCACAATTTTGGCGTTGAGTAAGAGGTAATTGTTGGGGTTATTTATTTCGTGCGCTATACTGGAAACGAGAATACCGAGACTTGCCATCTTCTCGGCGTGCATAAGCTGTTCGCGATGAAGGCGCTCTCGTTCGCCCATCTCCTTGAATACAGTCACGTCGGCGAATATACCGGCCGCACCGATCACCCCGCCGGATTCATCGTGGATCGGGAACGAACGAAGGCGGACCCAGCGAACTTGACCATCCGGTCGAACGGCGCGAAATTCTTCGTCGATTACGCCGGCATACCGTGCTTCCCGGTCGAGGAAACGCAGGCTGTCCCGATTGTTTTTGGAAACGATACCCTCCAACCGCGGCCAAGCATTGACGATGTCCTCCGGCGTGAACCCGAAAACCCGTTCGACGGCGGGGCTGACATATTGAACTGAATCGTCACTATTGTCGAGCAAAAAGAGTACTTCTTGAATATGCTCGGCAACAAGGTGTAAACGGCGGTTACTCGCGTACACCTGCTTTTCCTTTGCGATCAGTCTGTCGTTCAGTTCATTTAATTCAGCGTTTTGGGCATGGAGCCGCTTATTTGACGCGTTCATGGCTCGCAGGTTTTCTTGGATCACCCGCGCCATTGCGGCGAACGCTTCGCGCAGCCGCCCCACTTCGTCATTGCGGGGAGCAACGGGCGGGATTTCAGCCTGCCCCGGCTTTTTGGCGAAATCCGTAACATGTCTTTGCAGTGTGACTATCGGTCTGGTGAGAGTGTGACTGAAGAAGAACACCACCGCGGCTACAAAGGTAAGGATAAGCGCCACGCAGATCAGCATCGCCCAGCCAATGCGATAAATCGTGACTGTGGTACGTTCTTGCGAAATTGAGACCGCCCTGTCGATGTCGTCAAGATACATGCCGGAACCGATGATTACTCCCCATGGCTCGAAAATCTTGATGTACGACATTTTCGGGCTGAGGTTTTCCGGGTTGTTGGGTAGAGAGAAGGAATACTCGATAAAGCCGCTGTCACGATCAAGTGCAAGACGGTAGGAGTTTAGGAATGCCGAGAATTCCGGTAGTGAATCGGGACCCTTGCACAGCAAGGCGTTTTCGTACTCGTGATAAAATGGGTGCATAAGGAGTCGTGGACATGATACGGAGGTGTCAAGTACCCAGTAATAGCCTTTACCCTTATCGAAACGCAAATCGGCCAGTCTCTTCAAGAGCCATGATCGTTTCATGGCCAATTGCTCCGGTTCTTTCGTAGTTTTGTCGCTTTGTTGTGTAGACTCAAGAAGCATGACAGCCGCATCAACGCGATTTTTGAGTTGCTCTTTTACACGACGGCGAATGTTATCGGTGATGATTGTCCGGGTTTGGATATGTTGATGCCGAATTATGAATATCGTGGCCAAGAGTATCAACAACGAGGTGCCGGCGACCGCGCTAAAGGTGAGCAGGGTAAGCTTTGTTCGAATTTTCATGGGTCCCGCGAAACTCCCTTGAATTAAGAATGGAGTATCGAACACTGTCCTCATATTTCATTATGCATAAACTATAGCCGGTGATCCGAGAGGATAGCAACCCCTTCGTTTTTCCGCCTCAACCCCTTACCCCTTCTCTCACGCAAAGCGGGACGGAGAAGGGGACATGAGTATCCGAATTATGGTGAATAGCGGCTAGGGCCGGCCTCCTTCGCCATGCATGGAGAGGGACTTGCATACCTAAATAGCGGGATGGGGGTGAAGCGGAGGCGATGCCTTATGCCGCAATGCGGCATTAAGGGAGCGCAGCGACGACACTCTCTTCCCAAGCAAACGACAAAGTCACATACCCACGAAAGCCCAATCTTTTTACTCTCAGATACTCCGGTTTCTCATTTTATTTATGCGCCAAGCTGTAAGCGAAGGGGTTACCCTTAGTTGTCCGGCAAAAGGTGCATTACCAAAGATGCGGAAGGCATATACATGCTTTGCGATGTATACGGACGATATGTGCAAACTACGAAATCATAAATTGAACCCCTTTGTTGTTTGGGATTCCTTGCCTGGTTACCGCGGAATGAAGCAGACTTAGCCCATTGCATTCCGGTGGGTAGGATTTTCGACGATTCAGGGCGGAAAGCCTTCAGGCAAAAGTGGTGTGACGCTCGTGAACTCTACTGCTCTTCGTTGGCTAAGACTTGAACACTTCTTCCTGCTCCCTTGCCCCCTATTAAAGAATATCTGTCCGAGCATGTGGGAGAGTCAACAGGTGGACTCGCACCATTCTGGTTTTGCTGGTCCGACTGCTGTTCGCCTTTTTTTCGACCCGACTCCATTTCGACAAATTTATACTATTTTTAGGTGAATGCACAGTTTACCTTATCCATTAGGCGATGAATGGAAAAACGGTGGTAGTAATGGGCTTATTTGAGCGTTTAGGTAAATTTTCGATGTGGTGGTTGAAGGATGCTCACCTTGCAATTATGCCCGACCAAGCAGATTGCAAGGATGGACGACGGGGGTATGGAATCGTCCGAATACTGCTCCCGCTGCTGGTGGTGGTGACGGCTTGTCGGGCTGATGTACCGTTTGTGGCGTATCGCGAGGGGCGTTTTTTGGCGAACGGCGAGTTCCTTGTTTCGATCGAACCTACTTTTAAGCAAGGATTTTCTTTGCCGTTATGGACCGGCTTTGCTCTCGTTTGGCCGCTTCAAGGGGAGAATGGAAGCAAAGGATGGGAAACCGCCGTGGAGCTGCGCAAAAGCTTCGGGGATGGTCCCCACTTCTCCAATTTTTTTACCTCCGCGTATGTCGGTTTAGCCCGAATGGAAGTGACCGAATACTATCGAGGAAAGGCTATTGGGCACGATTGACTTGTCGGTGGTAGCGTGGGTATAAAAACCGGTTACAGATTCATACCCCTTGCCTCTCGGCTGCAGGCCGCGACATGGGCATGTTGGTGTGAACCATATGCCGGAGTTTCCGTATCATCAATGTCCAAAGGCGGATCTTTTGTGAATGCGAATAACCCCTTGGTTACGATAGGGGTACGCTTTGTAGCCGGTGGCCTGATTTTGAGTAGGTGAGCCCCTCTACCAATGCTGAACGGATTCTCCATGGTTTGAACTTTGTGTTAAATCCTCGGTAAAGCTCTTTAATTTCCGCCGAAGCTTTGATTTTGTCACCAATAGGGGGTGGCGGGCAACTCAAAAGGTGTAATGTCATTGTCCCGCCGTTGTCAGCAACCAATTCGGAATCAAGTGACCCACTGAGTATCGGTGGCTTTTTTGGTCTCTTGGCAGCGATTGCCGGGCCCAGCCTTTTCATGTATTCTCCACATCTGCATGTTCCTGCTTAATTTCCTCTGTTGTAGAGGGGCCATTTCCCGCGTTCCACCGAATCTGCTTGCTATAGCTGGTCCCGGTAACCTCATATTCTATACTTTGAACGGACATCTTACTCTTTACGGCGAGGTCGATTGCATCAGGGCCAAGGGATGCATTGGTATGTAATACTGCGCCGGTGAATTAAGCCGCTCACTCAGTTCTTTCGTGAAACCGGCTCAATAGCTGCGTTTACTTTATTCCACCTCAATTTGCCTACTTCGTCGTCGGCGGGTGTTTTGTCCGGCGGGCGGGTTTCGGACGATCATATCCAGCCCCTTTCCGTGGCGGATATCTTCGAGCTGTCAGTTCCCTAAAGACAAATCCCGGTAAAAACTCACCATTCCCTAATAAAAATCTCATAAACGAATACCTGTTTGTATTAGAGAGGTAACAAGAAAGCAATTGCAGGTGGCTTTCGGATACCTCTTGCCGGGCCCGGGCTGGTTCGGCGTTTACCAACATTCTTTTTTACGGAGGGTACCATGAGTCTCAAGTCTTTTTCGCGCGGTGCGGCGTTACTTTCGTGCGGACTAATCGTTCTTGGGTGTTGGAATGACCGGGAATCCGGCCCCCTTAAGCCGACGGTCGACCAGTCGACACCCATGTATGAATTGGATCGGGCATATACGGGCGAAATACCGGATACAACCTTGGAATACCCGGATCCCGCCGATGAAGATGCCGGGATTGTCGTGCCTGAAGATTCGTTGCTTTCCTTCACACGGAAAACGCTTTACGGCGACGGGCTCAGCAAGCGGCTATGGAGTGAAGAAACGCATAAGAACTATGTGTATGTCTGTGCATCCAAGCTCGGCCTCCCCGCTTCACGGGCCGCCGTCATGCGTGACGCCGCGAATATGCCGGATGTGTTCCAGTCAGGGCTGGATAATTTATACAACCAGCAGTGGTCCCATGCTTACATTGTTATCAAAGCATTCTGGGGCGCTCAATGGATT
>WJJU01000911.1 GCA_014729595.1 Chitinivibrionales bacterium | reverse complement strand
GGTCATTATCGCTCCCGGTGAAGTGGTCGACTGGTCTCCGCTTTTCAAGCAGCCCAGTTCCGATTCGGTCATGACACAGTTCGATATGAACTATGTTGAGTCGGTCGGGCTTATAAAAATGGACTTTTTGGGACTTCGTACCCTCTCGCTGCTCCAAGAAACACTCAAGCTGGTTCGCCAGTATCACGACAGAGACATCGACGTGTGGGCGCTGGAAGACGGTGATACCGAGACATACGAGCTTTTCGCCCGCGGTGAAACGACGGGGGTGTTCCAATTCGAATCGCAAGGAATGCAGGATTACTTGCGGAAACTTCGACCGACGTGCATTGAAGATCTCATCGCCATGACCGCGCTTTACCGACCGGGCCCGATGAGTAATATCGACAGCTTTATCCGGCGAAAGCACGGCAAAGAGGAGATTCAATATCTTCATCCGCAGCTTAAGGAAGTGCTCGACGTTACCTACGGAATTATCGTATATCAGGAGCAGGTGATGCGAATCGCTCAAATGATGGGCGGTTTTTCTTTGGGTCAAGCGGATATTTTGCGAAAGGCTATGGGGAAGAAAAAGGTTGAAGTAATGGCCGAAATGGGCGAGAAGTTCATCGAAGGAGCGGTCAAGAAGGGTATTCCCAAGAAAACCGCTCAGGCGGTGTTCGATCTCATGGCTAAATTCGCCGAATATGGTTTTTGTAAAGGTCACGCGGCTTCGTATGCGCATGTGTCGTACTTTGCGGCCTACCTTAAGGCCCACTATCCTGTTGAATACATGTGCGCCAATATTACGTCTTGGCTCGCCAACCAGGAAAATATGCTGGTTATGAAAAACGAGGCGGGACGAATGGGCATAAAGGTGCTGCCGCCCGACATCAATCGCAGTGTTAACGAGTGCAATATCGACGGCGGCCATATTCGGCTGGGGCTGGGCGCCGTCAAGGGGGTGGGTAAGGCGGTGGAATCAATATTGGAAGCGCGCGCGAAAAAGGGAACTTTCGCAAGCTTGTTCGACCTTTGTGCGAGAATAGATCTGAGACTTGTCAACAAAAAAGTCCTGGAATGTCTTGTCTGCGCCGGAGCGTTGGACTCGCTTCCGGGAACCCGCGCACAACTGTTCGAGGCGATCGATCACGCAATCGATTACGGCGGTGCGTTTCAAAAAGACAGAATGACCGGCCAAACAAGCCTGTTTGCCTCGGATGAGCAAGAAGGGCTTGACGCACCTGAACCGCAATTGCCCGAAGTTCCCCCCTGGCCGTATAACGAGCTTTTGGCTAAAGAAAAGAGCGTCCTCAATTTCTATGTCAGCGGCCATCCATTGGATAATTACCGCGATGAAGTAATCGGTTTTTCGAGCATAACGCTTGCGCCCGATGAACTCAAAAAGCTCAAGCATAATCAGGCCGTGACAATTGGGGGAATTATTACGACTATGCGGACGCGGGCGCAGCGCGACGGCCGAATGATGGCTTTTCTTGAGCTGGAGGATTTTTGCGGCTCAATCGAACTTATCGCTTTCGGCGATGCTTTTGAGGCGTATCGTCACCTGTTTGCCGAAGATGCTATGGTGCTGGTGCGTGGTACGGTGATGAATGAAGACGAACAGCATCCCAAGGTGCGGGTAGAGCGGGCGATGGACCTTTCGGAGACACGTGACCAGTTGACTAAAAGCGTTCATATCCGCATGCGCACGCAGGGACTCGAAGAGGAATTCGTGAAAGAAATTCACAGCCGGTGTTCCACCCTTTCGGGTCAATGCTCGCTGATTATTCATCTTGTAACCCAAGAAGAAAACGAGTATAAAATCAGAGCAAAGGATTTGAAAGTCGGCGCCGCGCGGGAGTCGATCGAAAACCTTCGGGGGAAATTGGGGAAGGAGAACGTGTGGCTGAGCAAGAGCGCGGCCTGAATGAGCCGCCGACATGGATTAGAGGGATTATCTTTGTTGTTTGGGCGGTAGTCAGCACTATCGCCTACGGCATTGTTTGTATCGCGGTAGGCCTGGTGTCACGTGCCGCCGCGCGCGGTGTGGGCGGCGCGTGGTGTCGACACCTTCTTGCGGTCGGCGGCGTACGGCTGTCGACCGAGGGAATCAAAAAGCTGGATCCAAACGGCAGGTATGTATTTTTGTCAAATCACGGAAGCGCTTTGGATATCCCGGTGCTTATTGTCGGCTTGCCGTACGCCGTAACGTTCATGGCGAAAAAGGAGCTTTTTCGAATCCCCTTTTTCGGCTGGGGAATAACCGTATTGGGCCATATCCCCGTCGACCGCAGCAGCGCCCGAAAGGCGCGCGAATCGATCGTACGAGCCGCCGAACGTATCGCACGCGAAGCAATATCGTTGATTCTTTTCCCGGAGGGGACGCGAAGCGAGACCGGTGAAGTGGGGGAGTTTAAGCAGGGAAGTCTGGCACTGGCGCAACGTGCCGGCGTCCCGGTAGTTCCGGTTCTGCTGGAAGGAACTCATCGAGTGCTGGGCAAGAAAAAAGCGTTGATAAGGCCGGGTACGGTTCGGCTGATCGTCGGTGATCCAATCTCCGCCGCCGAAGCGCGTGAAACCGACAAACGGGAATTAGCCGACTGTATGCGAAACGCGATCATACAAATGCGTGCGGAAGCGGCGGCGACCCGCCAATGCTCCGTAACGTCATAAACTATGCGTGTTGCTCGGGGGGGCTTTGTCTCCCGCCGCGATGTGCCTGCTTTAAATTGCCTCCGCTATTCTTGGAAAGATTTCCAGATAATTCAATTGCTTAAATACATGCCAAACAGATTTTTATGCAACGACGGGGTACCGTTAGATAATTGTCGGCGATACTCTATGGGCGTATGATTGGCGGTGTCGCCGAGCAGGTGTCGCCAATAATGCGGCCGGGCACCAGACTCCGCTCACCTTCCATTTATTTCGGCACTTTCGGGTTATCTACTCACCATATCGC
>WJJU01000910.1 GCA_014729595.1 Chitinivibrionales bacterium | reverse complement strand
TTATCATATTGCGTTTACCTCGGATCGTGCCGGTGGTCCGCAGATTTACATAATGGATGCCGAGGGGGCTAATACGCGACGCTTGACTTTCAAGGGGCGCTATCAGGATTCACCGGCATGGTCGCCCAAAGGGGACAAAATTGCTTATGCTTCGCTCCATAACGGAAAGTTTGATATATGGACTATTGAGCCCGACGGCGCGGAGCCCACGCGGGTCACATCATGCCCGGGAAACAACGAGTATCCCACCTGGGCTCCCGACGCTTCGATGATCTGTTTTGTGTCGACGCGTGGGGGAAAGAGTGATCTGTATGCGGTACGTCCGAACGGCGGCGGGCTTCGCAGGCTCACCCATTTCGGCGATGCCAAGATGCCCGATTGGTCCGGTTTTTAAGTCGTATCTGTCCGAAAACCTTATTTTGCGCGACGGCCAACCGCGGATACCGCCTGAATTCACGCCTTGGTTTCGGCGCGGCGCCTTCGGCTGCCCCTTTGGGCTGTGCTCTTCCGCCCGTCCCGGGGCTCCGAGTCGTTGTCGAGAATCGCCGTATCGCAGCGGAAAAGCCTCATCTCGGCGCCTCGGCAGACGAATCCTCGCTCGGTCGGCGCACTTAAGCGGGTTTCCGGACAGACACTAAGTAATGACGGAGGGTAGGTGTGAAAGCACGGATTAAAAAAACAATGGTGGTTTGCATGGTTGTGGCGGTAGGGTTGATCGGTGGGTGCCGTAAAAAGAAAACCGTCCTTGAAGAACCGCAACAACAGCCGATGCCTCGTCCGGATACTTCTTTTTCGGAACCATCGGCGATGTCCGTCGATACGTCGGATGATGTTACGTTCCGGGAGGCGGATATCCGGGAGGAGTTGGCCCGGAAGGCGGAAGAAAAGCTTGCGCCGGTATATTTTGAGTATAACAGCTTCTCGATAAGCACCGAAGCGTCGCGGCGATTGGCCGAAGCGGCGGCGTTCCTGGATGAATATCCCCGGCTTCGGATACTTGTTGAAGGGCATTGCGATGAAAGGGGATCGGCCGAATACAACATCGGTTTGGGTGAGAATCGTGCCAGGGTTGTTAAAGATTACCTGGTGAATTACGGGATCGACCCGATTCGTATCGAGGTAACCTCGTGGGGAAAAGAACGGCTTGTCGAAGCCGGCTGCACCAATGAACTCTGCCATTCAAAGAATCGACGCGCCGAATTTAAGGTGCTGCAACAGTAGGAGATACTATCGATGAAACGTTACATCGTTGGCACAGGCTTGTTTTTTGCACTGTTTCTGCAATCCGGTTGCTCCCATATTACCATGCTCCGCACCGAGGAACTCAGGCAAGTCCGGGCGCATGTTGATTCGCTCAGGAATGACGTTGTCAAGAATCAAGAGCGGATCGTGAAAGTTCAAGAGAAGCAGTCCGAACTGTTGCGTCTCATACGAGCGGATCAGCAGGTGCGGTTCAGTGAACTTGATCACAGTCTTTCGACGCTCTCGCGCAGTATCTACGAAAGCCAGCATCGGCTCTCGAAAATAGATGAGAAGACGCAAGAGATCACCAAACGGTGGGAAGAAAAAGCACGCGTAGATTCGTTGTCCGAAGCCTCGCGGGAAACGGAAATCAACAACCTCTTCGATATTGCGCACAAAGATTTTTCGGCCGGTCGTTACGACATAGCCGTCGCCGGATTCCGGGATTTGATGGAGCGCTATTCCGATTCTCCGCGGGCTGAAGACGCCGCCTATTGGATTGCCGAGTGCCATTATGCGCGGAAGAAGTATGATACCGCCGAATCGATGCTGATGGAGTATCTTAAAAAATATCCGGAAGGCGAGCATACCTGCGTGGCCTTGTTTAAACTTGGGTTGGTGTATGACAAACAGAAAAAAAGCCGCGCTCAGGAGCTGGTCTGGCGCAAAGTTGTCGACCAGTGCCCCGATTCTGAGGAGGCCGCGGCGATCAAGGCCCGCATGGGATGGCGTTAGGGGGGGATTAAGAATAAAACGATAAAACCAGCCGACCCCTTCACCTTTGGGATTGCCTGTTTTCGCTCCGTGTGTCGGCGTGCCGAAAGCAGGCGCCCCCCTTAGCCTTCTTTCCTTTCTCCGGTTCTGTACACCGGATTGCTCTTCTTCCTTCCATAGCGGCGACCGCCGATTTTTGAATGTATCCTGGTATTTTATATGCGATCATGTATATTCATTTTTGAATCGGCCCGAATTCATGAGTCCAGACACCTCGAGGTGCCCTATGCAGAAGCGTGTTTATGTCGGTCTACTGGTGGGAGTGATCATATCTTTTTGCCCTAAGTGTAATGTTTTCGGTGTTTTTTCACCTACGGATCACGATAGGATTTTGGAGCGCTATGGCCCCGAGGCTTTGGTACAGGAGGGCATGATCAAGATGCGTAGCCAAGAGTGGCGAGAGGCCTACGATCTTTTCCATAGAGCGACGACGGCCGATCCGGCACACTTGTCGGAGGCGTGGTTTTATAAAGGGAAGTGTATCCTGCGGCTTTATAATGTAGATTTGAGGCAGGTGTGGGATGAGATTAATCCAGACCGGGAGAATGACGACGCCGTGCCGTTTCTGTACCAGCCCCCCGAAGGTAAGAATTTAACCGATTCAACTGCCGAGCCGTTCTACGTGGAAATTCACGGCGTGGTAGATACGGCGTATACCTTGGTTGATTCGGCATTCCTGGAGCGAAAGAGGATTTACGACGCCATGTCGCAAGCGGTGAAATGCTTGGAGCGCATTCATTACGATCGGGACAACTTGATGGACGGGCGGATTACGCGCGAGCAATACGAAAGTGACTATTTGATCGAGATAAGTGTAAAATCGATGCTGGGTGTTATCGATCATAATCATAATGATACGCTGGATTACCACAGTGAGGAGCGTGACTTGTTCCGCATAATGTGTGCGGATATGCCCAATTTGGACGAGCTGAAATTCGACAGTCTTAAGACAATCTCGAATGATCCCAAAGAAATCAACAGCTCGCTGGATCTGATTCTGGGAACGGTAAATAAGGCGGATACCAGCTATAACAATTTTCATGAAGAGCTGGTTCGTGCCGCCGAAAAGGAGCCTGATGCGGGCCTACGGACCGATATGGGTGCCAATATGGGGGACATGATCAGCGATTTTAAAAATATTCTGCCATATTTTTATTATAATGATAAGAAAAACAACGACGAAGTCTACGACACGGTGATTGAAGGAAGCGTGGTGCGGCGTCCGCGGTTTTGCAATACGGATACGACCGGTGAAGGGCAATGGCGTCGCAGCCGGGGATACCCTCCCGACTCGGAGGTGGGGCGTGTGGATAGAATGATTTGGATCGACTGGGATTACGACGACAAAATCGATGTGTATGAAAACGATCTTTATCATATTGGGGATCCCGACCACATGAATCAATTTGACCAGTACTATACCGAAATCGACAGCCCGGGCGCCGATTACAAGCGGTATGTTTACACGGGTCCGCACACTTACGAGTTTATCGCGGGCGACTGGGGGGTGGATGAAGAGATCATGGATAATTGGGACAATGACCAGGATGGGCTTACCGACGAGGACACGCGAATCGTGGCGGATACGCTCGATGACGACGGTGATTATGTAGAAATGACCCTTGGGCGGACCTTTGACATCAATACAACCACGCCGAGCAATAAAAAACTTTGGTTGTGGGGAAATGGTCCTTACCGGTTTCATCCCGGCGAACCGTTCAGCGCTTCGGATGTGGGCACGGTTCTTACGGATGCGCATGGGACAAAATTCAAAGTTATCTCATTTATCGATTCCGGTGCGGTTCAAGCGGTAATTGACCCGGAACTAAATACCGGCGGCTATGATCCACGTGTGATGCCGGACTCGTTGGGTAAAACCGTTGTTATTCGTGCCGAATGGCCCGGACATCATGTGCTCGATCCGGTTGTTTGGGTGGATCAAAACAATAACGGCGTGATTGACGGAGTTGATGCCACAGCTCCTTCGTACAATAATGAGTTTATAGCCGGTGACTGGGGAATTGATGAGGAAAGATTCGAGGGCATGGACAACGATGGGGACGGATTGGTGGACGAGGATGTTGGAGAATACCTGCCACCCGCGGCCCTTCGTGATTTCATCAGGCAAAACCAGGCAAAATAGGCTATATCCCCGGTGGTGCATCGCGGGGGTGGGCGTTTGCAGTATAGAGAGGTGGTAGGAACATGAGAATCACAATTCGTCTCTTAGTGGTCCTGCTTGCGGTAACGACGGCGGCGGGTCGGGCTTTTTCGTTTACGCGTGGTCCCGGCTATGCCGGTGTCAGATCGATGGGAATGGGGGGGACGGCCATTGCGGTTACCACCGACCGAACCGCCATATTCCACAACCCCGCCGGCTTGGGGCTTCTCAAAGGCAAAATTGATTTGTCCGTCACTCCCGCCATCGTCTCTTTGGATGGAAAACTGTCGACCGTGCTGGACGCGATGTCGGAGCACGGTGACAAACTTAGCGATCTATCGACAATTGATGAAGATTTCATCAATACTTTGAGCGAATTAGATGGATACTGGATTGGAATTGGTTATTTGCCGGAGATTACGGTTGCCAAAAAATATCTTGGTTTTGGTGTTTATACCGTCTTTCCGTTTTCGGTGCGGGTTGAGACGGGCCATTTGGTTCCCAAGCTGGCATTTCGCGGGGAGCGTGATTTGGTATTTACCTGGGCGTTTGGGGTGCCGCTCAAAACCGAGAAGCATCAGTTCGGCATCTCGGTTGAATATGTTCAGCGCACGCCGGTGGAGGAGACGATTACCAAATACACTGAGACCTATGAATTTTCCGATGAAATCGTGCAGCGCCCACTGGGTGTTTTAGGGGAATTTTCCAATATTAAGCATGGGGCTAGTTTCGATGTCGGGCTTATGCATCATTGGAAAGGCTGGCGTTTCGGATGGGGAGTGAAAGACATTTTCGGCGTTGTGGGCGGTGAATTGGCAATTCCTCAACTTGATCTTGGTTTTGCCTACTACTTTCCGCAATTGGCGGGTATCGATTGGATGCGTACCCTCATTTTTGCGTTTGAATTATCTGATATCGCAGGGATCGAAGAGAGGACACGTCGCCTTAAAAGCCTAGCCAAAAAAGTGCATTTGGGTGCGGAATGGGACCTTAACCATATTGCCCTTCGGGCGGGAATTAATCAGGGATATCCTACGGTGGGGCTGGGTGTATCGCTTGGCTTTGCGCGCGTGGACTACGTGTTCTTTCAAGAGGAGCTTGGGTACTATCCCGGACAACAGGTACGAAGGCGTCATATTATTTCTGCTCGAATGGCCATGCGTTTGCCGAAAATCATAAGAGAGAGTTCGGGGGGAACCAGGGCACCGACGCCCGATCTGCCGTAGTTGGGTATGGTTTTTTTTCTGTCGGATTAAGGGACGCCGTTTTGCGGCGAATATGGATGACCCGAAAAAAATACCGTACGGACGTCGGTTGTAAACGTGCGTTTTTAGCGCTCGTCGGCACCTTTGAAAAAGCGCGCCGACCGCTTTTTTGGCGAAACACATTGACTAATCCTGTTCGGATGGTTATATTTGGGCTAGGGCCGTCGCTTGGCGAGAGGCTTCTTAATAGCTTTGTTAAAGCGTTTCAGTTCTCGTGAAATCGCGGATTACCGTCTTTTTTCCTCCTTTTTGAGAACGGGAAAACGGACTTGGTGAATAGCTTTGATCTCTCAAAAGAGGTATGAATCGTAACATGAAGGCTATAATATTTCGTGTCTGGGCGTGTTTTTTACTCGTATGGTTCCCTGTGGCTATGACCATGCCCCTGTATGCGCAGGTCGATGATTTTACGGGGGACGACTTCTTCGGTGAGGATAGCAGTATGGCCGACACGGAGCCGCAAAGCGAATGGGAAAAAGCCGTCGAGATCGAATCGGCAAATGATGCGGCCGGCCAGGAATCCACGGCAGAGAAGGAGGAGGGCGGAGAATCGGAGACAACCGATGCTGAAACACTGTTATTCGGCGGTGATGAACCGGCTCCCCCGGCGCCGAAAGGCGGAGAGAGCATGGTGCAAAACGCAGTGATCGAGGGTGTGCAGATATCGAGCGAGCAGGGCGCCGAACCTCACGAAAAAATCATAACGGTTTATTTCATTTTCAGGGATGAACCGACGAGCTACTTCTACGAGGCACAGCACAGAGGAAAGAAGATTGTATTCGAGTTCAACGACACCGAGATGGGAATATCGCCCATTCCTTCGGCGAAGGAGCCGCCCATCCAGGGATTTCGTATCGAGCAGGACAAGGTTGATATCAATGCTCAGATCCGCGGGCTAAAGCCGGATTGGCACGATTTGGTCAGAGTTTCGTTTTTTATGGATGAAATCCCTGAGATTACTGTAAAGCAGGAATATAGCATTGTATCTTTCAGTTTCAAGTGGTCTACCGATCCCGACAAGGTGAAAGCGT
>WJJU01000909.1 GCA_014729595.1 Chitinivibrionales bacterium | reverse complement strand
GTCGTACCGGTACACCGATCACTTCGAGTACCGCCGTGAACCGAGGACCGTAACGAACCCAGTGACCGACGTCCGGTCCGCTCCTTCAATCACTATGTATTTTGATAGCGAAGGCGAAGCGTGAAATTGCTTAGGCAATAGTGACTGTTCCGTGACTGAGCGGAATTTCATAGTCGCATAATTACGGAATAATTTAATCGCCATGCGGAAACCGCCGAGTTTGACGAAGTCATCGGACAAACCCGTCCCGGTTCCCGGAAATACAGACGGGAGGGGCACACGGTGCCGAGAAGCGCACGCCTCGATTTCACTGCGGCAATAGTGATAACGGTCGTTTTATCTTTTCCCATGAACGTGCCCGCCAAAGGCCGAATTGTGGCTTCCGCCGGGACATCTCCGTCCTCCTTTCGGCATGCCCCGAAGAATCTCGAAGCTCTTCAGGCGGCGCTTATCCCTTTTCTGACCACGCGAGCCGACAATATGCACCCACCCGTCGCCGCTCAAAACCCCTCGAAAGAAATCTACCTTCCTTCGGATGCCGACCTTTTTGAATTGGCGCGTAACTGGGGCGGCCTAGACAAATCTTTCCGTGAACTCTATATTAGCGCCGTCAACATCCCCGACCATTTCCTGGTCCATATCTCACCAAGTAATCATTTCGAAATCTATTATGCGACGATGAGCGAGGACAGCCTCGGCAATGCGGTCGATTCCACCGATACGTCCGGTTTCTCGACTACGAATTGGCGAACTCGAACACCGCAACCCAATGGTGTACCGGACTATGTGGATGAAGTCGCCTGGGCATTGGACAGTGCTTGGTTGATGATTGTTGATCGCTTCGGGTTCAGGGAGCCGATCCCTTATACAAAAGGGGAACATAATTCTCCGCGCTACAAAATCGTGCTCAAAGAAATGGGCGGTTATTACGGAAGGACCTATGCAATACCAACTTCGACCGACGGGTTCGCCAGTTTAATGGAAATCGAGAACGACTGGGCGGAGGAAATATGGAGCAATCCACCGCTGGATTATGCCAATCGGCCCCATGAAGCCGCTTATGTCACATGTGCTCACGAATTTATGCATGCGGTCCAATACTCAATGGCCTACGACGTAACAAAGTATATTGACGACTATCCGCTTGGATGGGTGGAAGGCGCCGCGGTGATGATGGAAGAGCTGGCGTTTGGGCATGTAGACGACTATATTCAATATTCCGGCGATTTTTTCATCGAACATACCGACGGCATACTTGATCCCCATGCATCGCCGAGTGAACTTAAAGCTTATAAAAACGTGCTATTTACCCTGTACACGTACCAGCATGCCTCGACGGTTCCCGGCATTGATTTCGTATGGACCGTGCACGAAAAGCGCTACCGCATGCGGAGCCCTTTCCACGAAAATATTCTTGCAGGGGCGGCGGCGGTGAATCGCCGATGGTCGGAGCTTCTGGGAGCCTTTTTCACCGACAGCTATTTCACCGGCGGTCGCGCCGACACCGGTAGATTTATCGAGGATGCGGCCCTTTTCGGCCAGTGGTGGGCGCCTACCGATCCCCCCGGAGGAAATGAAGGAACAACAAAAATTATTGAACCCTACGCCATGCAAACGTTCTGCTATGAACCATTGCCGAGCCAACCCGATACGCAATTTGTTTCCTTCTTCTGTACGGACCCGGAAGCCGCGGGCGATCTGGATGTACGTCTTATACTCGAGGCGCCTGAGTCCTCGATGAAAGTCGTACCATTCGTGCGGAATGACAGCCTGCGGGGGATCTACAAAATCGAGCAGTGGCAAAGCTACGAAAGATTGATCGTGGTGGCGGCCAATGCGGATCCGCTGACGGACCGCTCAGTCACGGTTTTCTTCTCGGATTCGGCAATCACGAACTTTCCCGATCAGGAAGATCCTACGACATTGGCGGTGTACCCCAATCCCGTAAGCCACCATCGCAATAAAGCCGTATCGTTCGAAAGTGAAGACCTACTCGAGGTAACGCTTTTTTCGCTCGACGGACGCAGAATCCGACGCGCAATCATCAATCACAAAGATAATGCGTCCATAAACCGATTCATCTGGGATCTTCGTAATGAGCGCGGAGAAACGGTACTGCCGGGAACCTATATAGCACTCATCGGCCGAAAGGATCCTCGCACCAAAGGCATGCGGTATCAACGCAACAAAATAATGGTGGTTCCATGAACTCGCTAAAGACGATTGTTCGCATTCTCGCAACCGCCTTGCTTGTCGGCCGGGCGAATTGTTCCTCACCCCCTCCCAAAACCCAACCCGCTTCAATCAATGTTGAGCACGAAAAACTCTTCATCGCCTCCATCGGCGGAAAAGAGAATCTGAAAGCTTATCCGGGGTGGCCCACCAACGAGCGCGTACGGGAGCTGCTGCTCGACAATGTCCGTCAAGTCCGGGCGAATCTCATAGGTGAATTCATGCGATGCCGCAAATACGGTTTGTACTCGGTGGTCGACAGCCACCATGCTCCGACAGTGCGCATCGAGCTTACAATGGATTCACTGACTCGGCGAGGCGACACGCTGTTTGCGCCCATGACGGCGCATATTCATATTGCCGCCTCGCGACGGACAATCAAAAAAAGCCTTGAAGGCGTCGGGGTGGCACCCGCGGGCAATGCGACCAATTCAACCGATCTCCATTGGCTCGGCCACGTCCTGGCCGATTATCGACGGCGCTTTCCGTATCACCGTTTCGTTGCCGCCTTTTATCCGTCATACCCGCGCCAACCCTCCTCGCCACCCCGGTAAATAATCGCATATTCACTCAAACAGCGGCTTGAGTATTCGTAGACAGCCACGCGCCGAGACTGTATACTTTTTAGTGTACCGTTCACGCTAAATGACGGCGAACACCATTTGGCCGGCTTGAGGACGCCCGGCGTCGCCGTTCACGCTCCCCACAATAACGCCGGAGAGCGTAACGGAGCAAAGCTGTTTGAGTCGTGTACGCCCGACATTCGCGATCTTTGCGCCCCGACGACCGGTGCGGCGCCTTGCGCTTTAGTATATACGGTGCATTGGACGGTACACCAGTGCCAAAAGGAGACGATCGGTAGAGCGTTTCATTAAATGCATCGTTTCTCTCCGGTATTTGTGTTGTCCGTTCTCCGTGCGGGTATCGCTCCCTTGCGGAGAATTCGCCCAAAAAGCGAAAGAGAAACGATTACCTTACGGGATACTTGATGAATTGCGCGCACCGTCCACATCCATAAGAAACCGGAGAAGACAATGGAGCTGACACACGTCCCATCCCGCGGTTTTGATACGTTTTTTCTTAAAGGCAACCTCATAATTTCATCACTGTTGCCGCTCACGACGACTTTGTCGAAACATGTCCAGGAACATCCGGGAAAAGATCTGGCGCTCGATATGTCCGGCGTCAACACGGTCGATTCGAGTGGCTTGCGGCTACTGGTAAATCTGAAAAAGCGGCTGCAATCGCAGCATGGCGGCCTTTATCTTGTCGGCCCGTCTCAAGCCGTCAAAAAACTCCTCGATGAGACCAATTTGGCTTCACTCCTGACCACCGTCGACTCAAGTGAGCAAATTGAGCGCAAAAAGGCGACTGATGTCTTCGAAGCGTGTCGGGTATTTACCGTCGAGCAAGACGGGTGGTTGACGATACGTTGCTCCTGCCCGATCTGCGGCTCTTCGAACGTGAGCGCTTACCTGATCGATGTGGGTGCTTATCGTTGGCGGTGGGTGGGGCGCGACCCATTCCCCACGGCCTATCACCCGGAAACGGATCAACCCGTCGAGGTTTTCGGCCATCTTCCACTGGTATGCCAGGACTGCTATATGGCCTCCATAGACGTGAGTGATTTCAACGTCCTTGACGATACAAGAGTAGCGCGAAAATCGATAATGGAAGACATGGCCAAGTCTCTATTGGCGAAAACGATGAAGAAGCGCAAGAAAATGATGGATATCGGTCTGGCGATCGGCGATAAGTTTTTTGAGTATCCGCGTAACGAAACCGCCTGTTATCAGGCATACCTTCTTGCCTCAAATTGCTCTCGAGCACAGGCTATGGATCGCAATCGAGCCCGACCGTTTACCGTCGGATATCTTAATTATTTGGCTCTCCGCTTCGCAAAAGGAGAGGCCGAAGACGAGCACCTTGACAACTGTCGCACGTGGCTCAATCAAGCCTTAACCGACACGCACTCGCTTTCGCCGTTCGAAACCGCCGTCGCACATTTCGCCATGTTTACCGTTGCGCTAAAGCTCGACAGAAAACGTGAAGCGTCGCAGATCTATGCGAAATTCGAAGATTATTTCCAAAATCAATCCTCCGGCGAGACCGCCGAGAACGTCACCGATCCCCGGTTTTGGTTCATCCGCACTCAAAAGATCTGGCACGAAGAAATCGAACAGAAATCGCGGGCGTTGCGGCTAAACTAAGAGCCGCTTTCAGAATGAGTTATGTCAGGGAAGACCGAACGAGAAGGCCTGGATGTGATCCCGCAAAGCGAGAGACGAAGCATATCCTATGCGATAGGACGAGGGAGTGGCAACGAAGCCGACAGACCCTCGCGGCCGGTCTGACTCGGGGCACGTGAACGCGCGGATATCCCGCCGGCGGGACCAAGCAGCCCAAAAGGGAGCGAACGGGATGCAAGGCATGAATAGCGTATCATTTTGAAAAGGGCTCTATAAAATGCCGCCCCCGAACTAAGATCGGCCTTCAAATCTGCTATTTTTTAATCTTTGTCACGAGTTCAGCCGTCCGACGCCGCCGTGACAATCGCAATCGCCTGAACCCCCTCGCCTTTACCAAATGCCGTCAAGCCTTCGCCGGACGTAGCGGTGAACCCGATGCAAGAAAGATCGAGACCAAGCAAACGAGCGAGCGAGGAACGAATGGATTGTACATGAGGCAGTAGTTTGGGCCTCGCGCATTCCACGCTTATCGATACGTGTGTTAAAGAATAGTCCCCCAGCGTTTCCAACGCTTTTTTCAAATATTCCCGACTGTCTGTTATACCTTCATCAAGGCACATCCGATCGCTCACCGGGCCAAGTATCGTAACACCGCCGACACCCGACACGGCGTTGGTCAAAGCGTGAAGAACAACGTCGGCGTCGCTGTTGCCGGCAAGACCAAGCTCCCCCGGAATCGCAACGCCTCCCATAACCAACGCTTTTTGGGAGCCCTCGGGCTCAAAACGGTGTGAATCCTGCCCTATTCCGCATTTTATTCTCATTCGTCGGTTCGCCTCCGCGCGTCCTATAACCGCTCCATGACCATCCGTGCAAGATCCCGCGCCTGATCCTCGGTGCGCGCTTCGGCATAGCAACGCATAATCGGTTCGGTATTCGACGGGCGCAGGTGCACCCATCCGTACTCTCGAATGATTTTCAACCCATCACGGCGATCCACCGTTTCATTCGCGAACCGGCTTGCAAGCTTATCTAGAATTTCTTGATGAGGTTGGTCACCAAGCGTAATCTTTTCCTTTATGATCGGATATACCGGCCAACGACCGGCAAGCTCGCCCAATCGTTTGCGCCTTCTCGCCATAAGTTCGATAATTAATGCCAAGGCCGTAAGCCCGTCACGTACCGTCGAAATACGAGGGTAAATAACCCCGCCGTTGCCTTCGCCGCCAACCGCCGGTGCGCCTTCCCGCATCGCGGCTACAACATTTGCCTCACCGATGGGTGTTCGCACAACCTTTACACCATATTCCCGTGCGACGTCGTCGATAACCATTGAGGTCGAAAGATTGGTCACCACGTCGGACCGCTCCCGTTCCAGAACATTTTCGAGCGCCAAGGCAAAAGTCATCTCTTCGGACATCGCCCCGCCCGCTTCGGCCATGGGTGCCAAGCGATCGGCATCGGGATCGAATGCGAAACCACCCCATAAAGAATTGTCTTCAGCCAAAAGAGCGGCCAAATCGGTAAGGTGCTCCGGTCGAGGTTCAGGATTGTGCACAAAGTTTCCATCCAGCTCGTTATGCACGCCCCGCCACGCAACCCCCAACTTCTCGAGCAGCACGGGAAAAGCCACGCCCGCCGCCCCATTAATCGAATCAACCGCAACCCGTACCCCGGCTTCACGAACGGTCGAGACTTTAACCGCACTCAGAATTCGTTCGATATGCGGCGTGACGGCGTCAATCGCCTCCGCGGGCTCGGATGGTTCCTCGGCAAATGCCGACTCGGCGGGATAATCGCCGTTCCGAAACACTTCGTAAACACGCTCGCATTCGGCGCCGGAAAAAAGACGCCCCGACCCGTGTACCATCTTGTAGCCGTTATAAGGAAGCGGATTGTGGCTTGCGGTAATGATGACGCCGGCGGCGGCGCCACAGTGAGATACGGCAAAACAGATCGTGGGTGTCGGCGCAATCCCGACATCGACCGGTGTGCCGCCGGCCAGTCGAACACCGCGCATGACGGCCGCGGCCATTTCGGCCCCCGACGGACGGGTATCACGC
>WJJU01000083.1 GCA_014729595.1 Chitinivibrionales bacterium | reverse complement strand
GCGCCGGTCACAAGCAAGGCGTTTTTCGATGCCGAATCCGGCGCGAAGTTTTATGAACAAACGACTCTGTTCGAGCTGTCGGAATCCGAGATCCGTGACCGCTACATGAAAACGCAGCGCATTCCAGACGGACAAGTTGTTCAAGAGATGGTGCTGGAACATAACGGCGCCGTAGTCGACCGTGACGAACATCCTCACACTATCCTCAATGCAACCGAGATCACTCTCATAGCACCGGGGCGGGAATCGACCGGCGATATGCCTATCGTTCATGAATCCACACCGATCTTCTTGTGGAGTTCCGATCTACCGCCGCGAATTTACGGTGAAGCGCCGGTATACGAAGTGCGTCTATACGAGGCTCGTGGTGACGAATCCCCGCGGCAGGCATCCCGTCGCCCCCCCATATTCAGGCAAAATACAACCGACCTTTCGCTGCGGTACCCTCACAATGCCCGTCCTCTCATTTCGGGAAGCAAGTACTATTGGGAAGTGGTGGGCTTTTTGAAAGGTTTCAGCAGCGCGAAGCTTACGAGTGAACTGTACGGGTTTATGTTTCTGGACCGGGCAAGTCCGGAAATCGACGAAATATTAGGAATTTTATCGCAAGTATGTACCGAAGAACAATTGGCCGAAGTGCTTCCTTACCGAGAAAGCGCTGTAATTAGAATGGACGGCGAGGTGAAATCCGTATCTGAACTTCGTGAAGCCGTCAACGGCATGGTGGGTGGAGAATACAAAGTTTTAGAGACAGGTATCCGGTAGTATGGCTACGCTACGGAATACACGAGCGGCTTTGGGTGACGGGAGATCGGAAGAGCGGATTATTCACCCGCAAAGGGTGTCAATGACGCAATGCGGCTTGTTGATGAAAGCTCTTCGGTCGAGTTTTCCCGGCACGGTGCGGTGGAGTGGTCTTGTCTTTTTTCTGGCGGTGTTAGCCGTGCAAGCTGATCCCGTCGCGGTGATACTCAGGACTCGAGGATTCGTTCTGGCGCGGCACGAAAATGCCGAACGTGCGATCCATGTGGATAAAGGCTATTTGTGCAACGGCGGGACGATTATAACCACCGGCCGAACCGGATTGGTGGAACTACGTTATACAAATAGTATGAGTACCGTGGTTCTTGCTCCGCAAACCGAAATTTCGGTACATCGGTTCAAAGATCAGGGATATACTACCGAAAGTTGTCGCTTGGCTTCGGGATGGTGTGGATTCAACGTACGCGAGCGGGATTCTTCCTCGCTCGATATCTTTTCGGGCGGGACACTTCTTTCGGTGGACGCAAGCCAACTGATGGTGATTCACGACAAAAACCGTGCGGTAACGACCATATTCAATTTTGATGGATTCGGTCGCGTAGCCGATCGGATGTACGAAGACTGGATTTATGTCGCACCGTATTCGGTTGCCTTCGTATCCGCCGATGATGTTCCCCAGGTCGGTATTATTCATCCCGAGGAATTACCGCAATTGATGGAAACGGCGGCGCTTCTAAAGGACCTGAAAAAGCCCTCCACTTTGATTCACCGGCTGACTATGAGAGCGGCCGACGGTGGGATGGTGTCTCCGCAAGGCAAATTGCCGGTTGTAGGAGGAGTGGGAACCGACGTTTATGCGACCCCTTCTTCGGGCCGTCGCTTTGTCGGCTGGCGTGTGGCCAAGGGGATTGCGGATGTGCTGGAGGTCGCCCAAGAAACGACATTGGTCCGTGCCGCCGGTAGTGCGGTGGTGGAGGCTCGATTTGCGAAAAATCCTTCCCTACTCAAGCTCGATTCGGAAAATGATGATGGGAGAATATCACCGAGGGGATCTGTGCCGATGGAGCGTGGGGAGCCGCTTACGGTGCGGGTGCGCCCACGACGTGGTTTCAGGCTCGAACGCTGGAAAACCAGCTCCGGCGTCGAGGTTACTTCCGAAGGCGAGAAGGCTCTGGTGCGAATCACCGGTGCAAAGGGGAATGCAACCGCCGTGTTTGGTCCGCGCCGATATCGCTTGACTATTGAGGCCGACTCCGGCGGTACGGTTTCGCCCGCCGGAACGGTTGAGGTCGGGTATGGGGATACGATGGTGGTTCAGGCGACACCGCAAGAGGGGCATTATTTCTTACAATGGCGCGTTGCTGAAGGCGATGCGAATATCGCACGGGTGAGAACGCAACGCACAAAGGTGGTATGTGACGGCGCCGATGCACGTATAGTGGCGGAGTTTTCGGACAATTCGGTAGAGGTTGAGGTTTACGGAAGTGACAATGCGACCGTCGAACCGACCGGTAGCTTTTTCGTGAAGCGTAACGAAAATGTTCGATTGCGGGTGGTGGCCGAGGAAGGGTACGAAGTTACCGGTTGGCAATCGCTATATGGCCGCCCTCGGGTTGAAGGGCTTGAGGATGCCGTAATAACAACCCGAAGGCCGGCGCGTTTACGGCCCGTTGTCGAGAAGAAACGTTACCGGTTGGAACTCGAATCCACACGTCACGGGCGCGTGAGCCCTTCAGGGTGGGTCGAGGTCACGCATGGTGATTCCGTGCTTCTTCGTGCCAAACCGCGAAGAAACAAGCACTTCTTAGGCTGGCACCTTCGCGGCGGATGGGCGGAGATCGACCATCCCCATGCCGAGTCGACGACGGTGCGGCTTACAAGCGGGGACGCCGTCGTTGAAGCGCGATTCGCTTCAACTGTGTGTACGCTTCAGGTTGAGGCTACCGAAGGCGGTTATGTCGAGCCTTCGGGTTTTATACGGAATTGCGAAGGGTGCCCGCGGGAGCTAATCGCGATACCAAACCACAAGGCGGCGTTTGTGGAATGGCGCGTAGCCGAGGAGGATTCGGCAAAAGTTGTGTTGAACGATACCTTAACCAATCCGGAACAAACGGTAGTGGTCCGAAAGGGTGCGGCAAAGCTTAATGCGGTATTCACCACCGAAACGGCCAAGCTTACGTTGCGTGGTAACGGTTTGGGTAGAGTGTCGCCGGACAGAGAAACCTATATTGTGAAAAACCGATGGTCTTCCATAACCGCGACTCCCAATCGAGGCCAACGCTTTCTTCAATGGACTCCCCTTACCGGCACCGGCGTTCGAATAGAGGATGTCTGGAGTGCCGAGACCGATATCCTGGTGGAGGGTGACGAGGCTCTTGTCAAAGCGGTATTCGTGCCGGACACCGCCGGTAGCGACCGATACACCGATTCGATGGCTGTCGGAGATACGAGTACCATATCTTTTATCTATCATGAACAAATGGGAAGGGTTGACAAGGGGCCTTTGCTGAAGGCGGCGGCCGGTAAGCCGGTTAACGTGACGGCGAGAGGGCTGGATGTGTTTACCTTTTCAGAATGGAAAGTTCTCGATGGAGCGGCGACCGTCAAAAACACCTCCACGGCGTCTACGTCGATAACACCTCTCAGCAAAGAGGTTCGGATAATGCCGATATTCAGCCCACGACCCGTCAAGCGAATCGAGGTGCGTTTCATGAACACGAAGGGCGAGTCAAAAACGATAACGGTGCGGTATCAGTAATGGTGCGGATAGTGCGAAGTAGACTTGTCGCATTGATACTTTTGGTCATAGGCGGGGTGTGCCCGGCGTGGTCTAAGATTGTTGCGCTGGCGCCCGGCGAAGACGCCTTTGTGGCGGTGCGCGATTTTTTTGTAGCGGTGAGGTACGAAGATCGGGAGGATGTTCGCCATGTGCGTATGCATATTGACCGGATCAATGTGTCGGCGCAATTAAGACGAAACGGCAACACGATCCTATTCGTTCCTAACGCCCGTTTTCTTCGGCGGGCGGAATTGGTCGGTCCCCACATGATCACGGTTGCGTTATACGGACCGCTTCTTCAGCTTTTGGAATATCGCACTTTTCGTTGTTACATCACCGAAACCGATTCGGTTACCGACGAGCGCCGAATAGCCATGATAAAAGCCGGCCGGGACCTTCGTGGAGCCAAACCGTTCGAGCCGATAGCTTCGGGACGTCTCTATGCCGGTGTTGACTACCTCTCAGTCCAGGATTCCGGCGCCTGGGTTTGGCATCTTGATGGAACGGCGATGGGGCATGGGGGACGGTGGTCCTATAACTCATTGGTTTCGCTGTATTCCGACGTGCAGGAGAACGGTCAATCGGTG
>WJJU01000908.1 GCA_014729595.1 Chitinivibrionales bacterium | reverse complement strand
GAAGCGCTATTGTGAAGACCGCGGGGTTCCCCACGATCAATACGAACGGGAACGTGCCGACACGCTTACCATCAAGGTTAACGAACGTGAAAGTTCGCCGATTTCGTGGATCATAGTCGGCTTGGTGATTGTCGTGTTGGTCATTCTTTCCTTTGTCGCCAACCAAGCGGGATGGATCAGATCATCCGAGGCCGTCGAGGCCGAAACGACAACCGACACAACATCCGTGCCGGGCGCCGAGGCGCCCGATGACTCCGCGGGAACGGTCGACGTTCCGGTCGGTGAATCGATCGAGGTCCCACTTCTCGACGGAGAAGACCCCGACGAGGCGGAGGAAAACGAAGCCGCCGTCCCTTTGCATGGAGAGGACAGCTTGAGTTTGGTCGTAACCGCCGTGCGGGACTCGGCGTGGGCACAAGTATTTACCGACGGTGACACCTGGAAAAACTTTCTAAAAGCCGGCGATTCCCGCGTTTTTCACGCCGCCGACAGCCTTAACATTCATGTAGGAAACAACGACATTCTACGCTACACCCTCAACGGGGAAACTCTGCCCGTAAAAGGCAAAGGGATTGTCTACTTCAAAGTTGACCACGACGGCGTCACATACTGGCGCTACGGAAAGTGGCAGGAAGTATTTGGTGGACGCCTGTAGAATGTACCGCTACCGCCCCCGGCGAATGATTGCAGACTGAACGGAATAAGACGCTTTCCTCATTGCGGCGCCCCGGCGACTTCGAGAGCCTCGGTGACCGGCAAGATCACGGGGGATTTAAATTGCGGGGACGGGGCGAATCGGTTGCTTTGTGTTACGACGATCACTTTGAGGGACTCGGTGATCGGATGAAACGAAACTTTTTTCAGTCGAAATAAGAATGCTATGTGGATTGACGCTCATGCTCATCTTTATGACTTCGACGATGCATACCTGAACGCATTGATTGACCGTGCCCGCAAAGCCGGCGTTTCCACCATAATTAATTCCGGCACCAATTTGTCCACTTCGGCGCGGGTATGCGCTCAGTGTGAACGGCACGAAAATCTCCATGCAACCGCCGGCATTTCGCCATTCGACGTAGAAGCCCTCGAGGAGCGGTGGTGGGACGACATGGAGCGACTTCTCGACCATCCGAAAATCATTGCAATCGGCGAAACCGGACTTGACGATTCCAACCCCGCGTATCCGTCCGCGACGGCACAGATCCCCGTTTTTGAACGCCTTCTGGCAATCGCACACGATCGAGATCTTCCTATTGTCATTCACTCGCGCGGCGCCGAACGGCGCGTTGTCGAACTGTGTCGCTCTCACGGCGTCTCGAAAGTCCTTCTTCATTGCTATACCGGCAGCGTGGACATCCTCAACGAAGCACTGGACTCGGGCTATTACGTTTCCATTTCGGGAATAGCCACGTTCAAAAAGGGGCCACTCGACGAAATTATCGCCCACACGCCGTCGAACCGCCTCTTTGTGGAAACCGACACACCCTACCTCGCACCCGTTCCGCATCGCGGAAAGCCCAACGAGCCGGCGTTTCTTCCGCCGCTCGGCGCGTATGTAGCTCACCGAAAGGGTATTTCGCCGCAACGGTTGGCGGACGCGATCCGTCGGAATTTTTCGGCACTGTTTGGAGTATCGCAGCTATGATCAAAGTTTTTCATTGCGTTCCTACTCACCGCACCTCTCCGTTCGAGAACTATTTTCCATAATCGAAACAGGAACACCGAATCTTCATAATTCATACCGCGCACGATACCACGCAGCAACGGAATCGGGAGAAAAGATATCAGGTGAAGCGCACGGCACAATGGACTCTTGCGGTGGTGTTCATTCTCCTTGCGCTAGTATCTTTGGCGACTGTCGCCGGGGTTACGCTTTTCAACACCCATGTGGTGCAAAAGGCGGTGCTTGTTCGCATTAACGGAGCGATCCCCGGCTCGCTCACGTGGGATCGTCTGCATATCGCGCCGTTCACGGGAAGAATCTTTGTCGACGGTGCACGGATAAACTCCAGGGACGGGAGACGGATCGCTCAAATCGGAAAGCTGAGGGTCGACTTCGCGCTATTGAGTCTGCCGAGAGCTAACCCGGTAATCAATCGTCTCGTTCTTGATCGCCCACAAGTTACGCTTGACATTGACTCCACCGGTGTGCTTAACCTCGCGGCCGCTTTTGCGCCTATACATGATTCCGCATCTTCCGAAAAATTCGGGGATACCGCGGCGTTTTCATGGAGCCCCGCTTTTCGCTCGATCCATGTTACCAATGGGGAAGCGACTTATGCCGATCGTCGCGTGGGGCTGCTTATCGAAGCGGCGGGTCTCAATCTCGAAGGCGCCGTAAAACTTCGGGGTCCCGTCGCACGCCTTGAACTGAGCCTGGATTCCGGGTCGATATCGAGTCCGGGCTATACTACCGCGATCAAAGACATGCTGACGGCGGCCGCGCTCAAAGGATCGTCACTCGATACGCTTTGTATTTCGCTACGGACCGACTCGTCGCGTTTGGCACTGGCTGGCCGGGCCGATAGTCTTTTCGGCACGCCCCGATGCCGGTTTTCACTCACCACGTCGATGGACATGGAGGAGTTATTCCGCACCCTTCATCTCCCGCCGTACCTTT
>WJJU01000907.1 GCA_014729595.1 Chitinivibrionales bacterium | reverse complement strand
CCTGAGCTACGTTATATATATCGCAGAAAAGCAACACTACGACCTTGTGTGGCAAGTAGGAATGATGACGGCAATTTTGGTAACATACTATTATGGAGGATTGCAAAATAGTGTAACGCTGTCACTCAAATTATATGCCGTTGTGGGGGCTATAATGTATCTGGTCTACTTTCTACTCTCATTTCACGTATCAAAAGGATATCAGAAGAAAGATGATAGTAATTATAGATGCCGGCATGGGCAATCTCGGGTCAATATTTAACATGCTGAGGAAGGTTGGCGCGAATTCACGTGTGTCCGACAAAGTTGAGGACATTCTTACCGCGGACAAACTGATCCTTCCTGGTGTGGGACACTTCGACTATGGAATGAACAGCCTTGAAGAGCGGGGTCATATCCAGGTTCTGAATCAAAAGGTACTTGAGGAGAAATGTCCAGTCCTGGGTATATGCCTTGGAATGCAACTCATGACTAGGCGTAGTGAAGAAGGGAAACGGCAAGGATTGGGGTGGATCCAGGCTGATACTAAACGCTTTTCGTTCACTGCCACAGACTCAAAATTAAAAATCCCACATATGGGATGGAACAGCATAGATACTGTGAAAGGAGCATCCTTATTTGAACCCCTGCGGGGCAATCCTCGCTTCTATTTCGTCCATAGCTATTACGTTGTACCCGATAACGACAATGATATAGCTGCACGAACAAGCTATGGAGGGGAATTTTGCTCGGCAATTCAACATGACAACATGTACGGCACGCAGTTCCATCCGGAAAAAAGTCACAAATTTGGTATTGCAGTCATGGATGCTTTTTCGAAGTTGTAAATGGAATGTTACGAAGCAGACAAACATCACTCACGTATATTAGGATGACTATATGTTACAGGTAAGAGCTATTCCTGTCCTACTTCTTTCTGGTGAGGGTTTCTACAAAACCAAACGGTTTCAGAAACCGGCATATTTGGGTGACCCCATAAACATACTGCGCATTTTTAATGATAAGGAAGTTGACGAAATCCTCATTCTCGATATTGAAGCGACACCGGGCAACGCACTGCCTAATTATGAGCTGCTAACAAAAATAGCTTCTGAATGTTTCATGCCGTTAAGTTATGGTGGTGGGCTTGACTCTATAGAAAAAATCGCAAAAATATTCAGCTGTGGGTTTGAGAAGGTGTGTTTAAATACTGCTGCCTATAAGAATCCAGTTCTGATTTCACAAGCGGCAGCCAAGTATGGAAGTCAAAGTGTCATGGTGTCGATAGATGTCAAAAAAAATTTCCTCGGACGCTATGACACCTACGTTCTTGGTGGAAGAAAGAAAACCGGCAAAGGCCCGGTCGATTTCGCTCAGGAATGTGAGAGGCGAGGAGCCGGTGAGGTTGTAATTAATTCAATCGATAATGATGGTGTGATGAACGGGTATGATGTTAAGCTAGTTAAACAGGTGGCCGATGCTGTCAGTATACCTGTCATCGCATGTGGGGGGGCTGGAACAGTTGAACATATGCGCGATGCTGTCAGAACAGGGCAGGCCTCGGCAACTGCTGCGGGAAGCATGTTTGTATTCCAAGGACCGCACCGTGCAGTTCTAATCAATGTTCCATCCAGAGACGCACTTGAGTCGGTGTTCGCTGAATAGTTTAATAGCAGCAGATAATAATAATCGGCATTTTTTTCAGGAGTGATATTGTATGGCAAACCAAACTAAAGAAAAAAACTATCGTATCTGCAGCCAGTCTGTCATGGATACAGAAGGCACAGAGATAGAGTTTGATGATAATGGTGTTAGCCAGTATGTGCCCAAATTTTTGGCAGATTTAGGGTATTTACCGAAAACGGATGCGGAACGTGACGCGCAGTTGCGACGGTATGTTAGGCAAATAAAAAAGGCGGGTACCGGGAAGAAGTATGACTGCATTGTTGGTATGAGCGGTGGCGTTGATAGCACCTATGTTGCTTACATTGCAAAGAATCTTGGACTACGGCCTCTAGCAGTCCATGTTGATAATGGTTGGAATTCTGAATTGGCAGTATGCAATATTGAGAACGCGGTTAAAAAGCTTGGGATCGACTTGTACACTCATGTAATCGATTGGCCTTCATTCCGCGATCTGCAAGTTAGCTTCCTTAATGCTTCAGTATCAGACGCTGAAATGCCTTCCGACCATGCAAATAGGGCTGTACTCATGAAGATGGCGGCAAAGCACAAGGTCCGATACTCACTGACTGGTCGGAATTTGAAGACCGAAGGGATATTGGGCAGCAATTGGTCTTATGGCAACTTGGATTGGAAGTACATAAAGAGTATACATAGGCAGTTTGGATCGAGAAAATTGAGGGGTTACCCACATTGCGGCCTTGTGGAAATGTTGTATTATGTATCGGTTTTGAAGATAACTGATGTCCCCATATTAAATTTTGTGCCATATACAAAAAACGAAGCCTTGCAAACGATGAAAAATGAATTGGGGTATCGGGAATACGAAGCAAAGCATTACGAGTCCATCTACACCCGCTTCTTTCAGTCATATATCTTGCCTAAAAAATTCAGAATCGACAAGCGAAAGGCGCATTTGTCGGTACTAATCTTGACTGGTCAAATGACCCGTGAAGAGGCTTTGCAAATACTAAAAGAACCACCATATGATGAGGAAAAGATTGGTGAAGAGCGCGAGTTTGTGGTCAAAAAGCTTGGGCTTACTATGGGGGAGTTCGAAGAGATAATGTCGTTACCAATCAAAAGGTATACGGATTATCCAAACAATAGCAAATATTTGCTTTTTAATAAGAATAAAAAAATGCTCGCCTTTGTAAGGGCTTTAAAGATGCTGCATATTTTCCCTAAGGAGTTTGCAGCGCGGGCGGTTAATCAGGACGAAGGGGCATCTACCTTATCTACTAGTAATCGGCCTGGAAGCGAATGCCTTCTGTCTAATGGTTAAAGAGGGGTTGTCCGTAAACGATATCAATAGCCTTAGATATGTAGACCAATGTTGTATAAACTTCTACAGGAGTTAAGATGAGTTTGTCCGCATTTTCCAATACTGTTGCCACCGTCGCATTCGGTTGGGAACCTTTGCAATCGGTATGGGATGAGGTGTTCGGATATCACTGGCGTGGATACTCACTCGGACTAATCAGATATCGCGCACAATATATGGTCAAGCCTGGTGAGACTGTGTTTTTGTGTGGTGTATTCAATGAAGGTTATGTGCGCAATTATTTGGAAACCGTCGGCGAGAGTGGGAAAATAATTGTGGTTGAAGCGAACACATCGAACGCGAACAAACTGAAAAATAAGTTTGCATCGTATCGCAACGTAATAGTCCTAAACCGGGCTATCTGGAATAAGCGTGGGACGATGGAGTTCGTTGCGGGAGGGGAAGACGATGCACAGGGGTATAATAGGATCGAAGAGAAAAGTATCTCCGATTTTCCTACCAAATTGGTCAAAACGGTAGTACATCAAAAGGTAGAGACGAGTACGCTTGACCATATCGCAGCGGATCTTAATCTCCCAATCGTCCATCAAATAAATCTAACCATCAATGGGGCCGAGTATTGTGCCTTGAATGGAATGGAGTCTTTACTCAAAATTAACCCTCGCCTGCGTCTATACATAAATTCACAGCGACCCGATCCCGCATACAAAGTTGTGGATAAACTAAAGAGTATGGGGTTCAAGGTCTATGATTCTAAACTCATCAGAACCACTAATAAGAGCATTAAACTATTGCGTATTTATGCCTGTCGTTAGCCGAAGAAGTAAGGCAATATGAAGCCAGCGAAAATCCTTCTGATAGGCGGAAGTGGACGTTCCGGGACAACTGTTCTCTCCAGAATTCTGTCGATGCATCCAGATCTCTCAAACGTCCCTGAGTCAAGATATTTAGTGGATCCCGATGGTATCGTTGACTTCTATTCATCGATCAATAATTGGTCACCTTACTGCTACGATCATAAGGTTAAGCGGCTCGAGAGCCTTCTCTATGACGTAGCAAAGGATACTTTAACCCGGACGGCCGCGTCATATGCTGCACATTTTCTTTCGTTTATGCCGTGGAAACTGCGCCCCCGGTACTGGCATGTTCGCCTTAGCGACTACTGTCCCGAGTTCCGAAACCATGTGATCGAGCTTATCGATAGCCTAACGGACTTTAGATATCAGGGTACCTGGCTTGGCATGCCATTCATGTCAAAGAAAGCGTTGCTATATAAAGGGCCCTGCTCACAGGCAGAGATAGGAAAATCACTTAGACAATTCCTGCTTAAAACCTTCGGCAGAATTTGCGAGCGCCAATGTGTTAGCCACTACTTTGAAAAGAATACTTGGAATCATATTTGGTTTGACCGAATACTCGAGCTGCTACCGGAAGCGAAGATTGTGCATATATATCGAGATCCTCGAGATGTAGTATCGTCGTATTGTAATCAGATATGGATGCCGAGTGATCCTGTTCAGAGCGCTCGTGTTCTTCGAGACCTCATTAAGCGTTGGGAAGAGATAAAGCGCAGAATACCGTCAAAAACTTACCATGAGATCTCATTAGAAACGCTTGTAGAACAACCAAAGGACACACTCCAAGGCATTTGCGACTTCTATGAGATCCCCTGGAACGATGCACTTATGGAAATAAACTTATCCAAGTCAAACACTGGACGATGGAAAGCGCATTTCAGCTCTGAGGAAGCGCGGGAAGTTGAGCGTATACTCGGTGACGATATCGTGAGGCTCGGGTATGAGTGATGGGAAAATTCGAGGTCAAGTATACAGTTGTGAATTGTGCACACCGCTTGAGGACGTAGGCATACTACTTGAGCGTAAAGATGGGACTATCGCAGAAAGGGCACGGAGTGATTCACATGGTGATTGGACAATACAAAATATTGAGTTGGAAGGAACATTAATTTTCAAGAAAGCTGGATACCTAAATAAAAGAATCCCTGCGAAACATGCTCCTGGTGTAATAAGGCTTCTGGAAGACCGATTGATTGGGTATCACAACGTTATCTCATGCTATCCAGGTGAAACCATAGACTGCTATGTTAACAGTTCTACGTCGTATACGGCGAAATTGTACCGTCATGGGTGGGAAAAGAAAATGGTAATGGATCTTGGAGAGTATCCTCCTTCCAAACAGACGCCTCCAGATGGGTTTTTTGTCGACACTGGGCTTGATTGGGATAAGTGCTTTTCTTATGTGATACCCAAGATGTCTATAACGGGGATTTACAGTCTTATGCTCGAGAATAGCAGAGGTGAAACCCACGCCATACCCTTGGCGGTTTGCACTCCTCCGAGTCTATGGGGCACCAGTAAATTATTGGTTCTAATAAGTACGAACAACTGGCAAACTTACAACTTGTGGGGGGGTAGGAGCAGGTACCGTAATCATGAAGCAGGCGAGAGGAAAGAACTCGTAGATCGTAATGCCTGGCGCACCGTAATAAACAGGAATGTGGGAAAAATGATCCCATACAGGTATTTTGAGCGACTTAAGAGACTTCTTGGAAAGAAAGAAGAAAGTTGGAAATTCGAAAGGTTGTCAATCCATAGACCACATACTAATTG
>WJJU01000906.1 GCA_014729595.1 Chitinivibrionales bacterium | reverse complement strand
CTATGTATGTGCAACCGCCTCGATTCCCATTGCCGCGGCGCTCATTATGAAAGGTTTGTCGCCGGGCGCGGCGTTTGTGTTTCTGGCTGTCGGCCCCGCCACGAATGCGGCGACCGTGACGGTCATTGCGAGTGTCATGGGCAAAAAGATCGTAGGTGTATACCTTGGGGTCATTTCGGTACTGTCGGTTTTAGCCGGTTTCGCGCTCAATGGAATCTTTGCGCTCGTCGGGGCGGAGAGCACGCTGCGGCATATTGAGCATCAACATGCCACCGGACACGTGGGCCCCATAACGATAGCTCTTGCAATCCTGTTTTTGGTGTTGCTGCTCCTTTCGCTGTGGCGAAAATTTTTGCCCTCCGCATGGCGGACGCTTTTCCCGGCCAAACAAGAGAGCGTCGGCGGCCCCGACATGTCGGTTGGTGTCGAGGGAATGACCTGCAATAAGTGTGCGGCCTATGTCACCGAAAGCATCAAGGCTGTTGAGGGCGTTCGTGATGTTCGCGTCGATTTGGCGTCAAAAAAGGCGGAGGTAAAAGGGGACGTGTCGGTGAATGACATTAAGAAAGCAATCGAGACGGCGGGATACAAACCGGTTGGACGGGGCGATACGCCCGATACGACTCGGGTTCGCGACTAGCGCTCCGTCTCAGTATTGGCGGTACTATCTTGGCGTCTTTCGGCCGCGCCGCTTTCGCCGCGAGATCGTTCCGTACAGCTTTGCAAGCCGGGACGGGATTACTACTTCGAGTGGCTTCGCCCCGTCCCTTTGTCGCTTCGCCGGACGATTGACTCCGCCGGGGAGGGGGGGCGAAGAGAACAGTATTAATTTGAGTAACATCGCCAAAGACGGTAACCAGCATGATCGAACCCGAAAAACACCTCTATCTTATCGACGGCTACGCGCTTGCGTACCGCTCATATTTCGCCATGATTCGATCGGGGCTGAGCACGGCCTCGGGACAGCCCACCGGCGCCGTCTACGGCTTCGCCCTGACACTCCTAAAACTTCTTCATGACCATCGGTGCCCCTATATCGCCGCGGTATTTGACGGCGGTAAGCCGACGCACCGAACGAAATTATACAAAGAATACAAGGCGAATCGTGCCGCCATGCCGGATGAACTCAAGAGTCAAATTCCGCTCATATTTCGGTTGGTGGAGACGCTCAATATTCCGCTGGTGCTCAAGGACGGGCTCGAGGCGGACGATGTGATCGCGCATCTTACGCGAGAAGCCCGCGAAGCGGGGTACTCGGTTTCAATCGTCACAAAAGACAAAGATCTCATGCAGCTTATCCGCGACGGTGTGCGTATGCTTGCGCCGGAGACTGGTGGGGGACTTACGTCGATGAGTGAGAAAGAAGTCACGGCGAAAATGGGGGTCCCGCCTGCAAAAATCGCCGATCTTCTTGCTCTCATGGGCGACAGCTCCGACAATATCCCGGGCATTCCTGGTGTCGGCCCAAAAACGGCGATAAAAATATTGGATGAAGTGGGCTCGCTGGCGGAACTTCTTGATGATCCTACGAAGCTAAAGAGCCCCAAACTGGTGTCGAAAGTTGTCGACAATCGGGACAAGGTGGAACTGAGCCGAGAACTTGTCAAGCTTCACGACGACATCGAACTCGATTTCGGGGTTGACGACCTGGTCGCCCGTCCGGTTAACCGCACGAGTGCCGCGGATTTGTTCAAAGAATTGGAATTCCATTCTCTCCTGAAAAACCCGCTGTTTGGCGCACGCGACGGGGTCGAAATCGATGTTTGGGTGCCGAAAAGCATCGAGGAACTCGAGTTAGCCGTCAAGAGTATCGAGCGTGAAGGATGTGTCTCAATCGATACCGAAACCACCAGCATGGAGCCGCGCGAGGCTCGACTGGTCGGCATCTCGTTGGCAACCCGCCACCACACGGCATGGTACGTACCGGTAGGGCATCGTGAACCGCCCTCACGGACTGCCGATCCCATCCTTTCGGAAAAAAATCTCCCGCTCGAAAAAGTGCTTGACATACTAAGGCCGGTTATCGAATCTCCCGCGATCAAAAAAGTCGGCCAGAATCTCAAGTATGACTACCAAGTGTTTAAAAATCACGACCTTCACCTCAGCGGTATCATGTTCGATACCATGGTGGCGGCCTATCTGATCGATCCCGGCAAACGTCGGTACAACATGGATTTTCTGGCCGAAAAATATCTTGATGTCAAGACGACGCCCATCGAGGATTTGATCGGGAAGAAAGGTAAAAACCAGAAATCGTTCGCCGACGTGCCGATCGACAAAGCCGCCGAATACTCCGGTGAAGATGCGGTTGTTCCGCTGAAACTTATGGAGATTTTACGGCCGATATTGGAGGAACGTAATCAGATTGAATTGTTCGAAAAGATAGAAATTCCTCTTGTTCCGGTGCTGGCCGAAATGGAATGG
>WJJU01000905.1 GCA_014729595.1 Chitinivibrionales bacterium | reverse complement strand
GGCAAATATAAGAACGGTGAGGACAACAATAAAATATCCGTTTAAAAAAATATAATTCATTCTTAAAGCAATACTTGGTAATACTCTTCATGCTGTTGGACTGCTGTCTCCCATGAAAATTTGGCGGCCCAGTCTCTACATATCGGCTCATGTTTCCTCCGCAGCTCGTTGTCCGCCGCCAGCATCTTCATTTTTAGCGAAAATCCACGGACATCACCGGCTTCTACCAGAAAACCGGTTTCCCCCTTCCGCACTGCATTCAGTATACCGGAAATGCTGCTTCCAATAGTCATCTTGCCCGCGGCGGCAGCTTCAATTGCGACAATCCCCCATCCCTCGAATCGCGAAGGAAGTAAAAGGTATTGAGCATCTTGGAGGAGCAATTTCTTCTCCCCATTGGTCACGTTTGGCCTTATGTCAACCATTTCGAGAATACCACGTTCGCTACACATCTTGAGTGCCCGTTTTTCATCCTCCACGGATGCCCTTCCGGCCATAACCAACCTTGGGCAATCCTTCCATTCTCCCGCCAGCGTGCTAAATGCATCGAGCAGGGTGTCAATTCCTTTCATAAAAAAATCAAATCTTCCTAAATAGAGGACGTAATGTCCGGAAGAATATGGAACCTTGAATAATGAAGGGTCTATGCCGTTAGGAATAACTGTTACATTACGATTTCGCACATGCATTCGGATGAGAATATCTTTTGTTCCTGGTGAAACAGTGATTATTCGCTCACTGAAACGCACAAACAGCCATTCTATAAATAGCGGTATGATGCCCCAAACCGGATACTTGACCAAGTTCTGACGTCTGAGGACATGGTGAATTATGGTCACCGATGTACCTCTGGACATAAAACTTCCCCCAACCGGTGCGAAGACGGAAAAGTCATTTACGAGGACGTCGTGAGGTATAAATACGGCCAGGAATGTCGCAATGATGGAATACGAAATTCGGCTCAGAGCATATCCCCTGCCAACTCCAAGCCGAACATAGCGAACCCCGTCGATAAATCCCTTCTTTGCCCCGGGATAAGCGCCGGTAAACGCCGTAACCTGATGTCGGGATGATAATCTGCTGTTTATCTCATGTGCCCTAAGGGCTCCTCCACCACCACACCATGGATTATGAATGTCATCGTAGATAAAATGTACAATCTTCATAGTACCCGGTTTCCCCCACCTCCCATTGACCGGAACCGCCATCAAAAGAGTTATTCGCCTGTTCCGAATTTCTCTATTTAAGCACCATTTCACGTACACAATCGTTGTAATTTCTCAAAGCGCAACAACCACGCCGAGAACGAGAGTTCACCGCTTGAAAAAGTTAACAAAACACCAGACTTGGCGCGGCATTCCCGGGATTTAGATGATTGCAAAACGCTTGGTGCTCTTACTGGATAGTTCCAATCCTGACATCTGGTCGTTTTCCACCTCAAACCGAGCTACAGTCGGCAGATGATGATTATGATAAGGACTTTATTTGAATGCCTCCGTGATTCCATGACTCATAACCCTGTAAAAAAATACTCTAATCCCGCATTTGGTGTCGGACTTGCGCTTATCATGCAGCACCGCCCTAGTGTAGAAAATGCAGTAGCTTGGGTGTCAGAGTCAAGAAAAGGGCGTACCCAGCCAACGGGTGGTCATGTCGGACGATGGAACGAAAGTTTTCTGGAGCGGTGAGTTTCGAAGAAGGTGAAGTCGGGAGAATGCTTTGCCATCTTGAGAGCGGGAAGGGTATGCAGGGGTGGAAAACATCCCCTGCCCTTCGGTCGTTAAGTGTGTTCATTCGATTTGGCGCAAAGAGCGATGGGGGGATAGAATCGGCCATGCCCTGCATTCTACCATGATCATCAGACACAATTCTCACAAGTCAGCCGAAGTCGGATAAGTGTTTTGGGTAAGGATGATTTATGTATATGGTGCTTACGCAAATGGGATTCGTCGACGTGCGAAATTATAAGGGCTCGTCCACCGCCTGGGCGCCACGCCCGGAACTACCGATCGAGCGGTAGAAACGCTTAGCTTTTTTTGCTATGCCCGGCAAACCCCGCTTCGGTCACGGTTCTACTTATTGTGCAGTATTCCGTTAGTTTGTATTCTATCATCGAAAGTCGACCATCGGAGCCGGTCTCAGGCCACGTGCCGCAAAACCTCTTCTACCGAGTCGGCGAACAAAACCGCCTCGATCGCCGCATCGAGCTTCTCCGGTTCATTCGCGGAGAGAATGAGCATCCTTTGATCCTCCGTAATCCCGAACTTACGGTCTATCAGGCGGGTGAGGACATTTCTCTTATCGATAAGGGAGCCTTTTCGGATCCCTTGTTCCATCCCCCGTTCGATTCCTTGCTCGATTCCTTGCTTGATCCCTCGTTGTTCCGCATGGTACATGTCCGAGTTGTAATCCAACTGCCATTTCAGACGCGCTTCGTACTTCTCCATCAGCTCCCGATCCCGCGAGAAATCTTTGTACAGCCCATGCGCTTTCCCTACAACCGGATCCTCACCGACTAACGTTTTCATGATATCCTCCCGCTCCCCTTCGTACTTAAAATACGCAAGCCACTTCTCAAGCGCCGTCCGGAACTCTCTTTCCTTGGTGAATTTAGGTAGCTCCAAGAAATGAAACACCGCGTGATCGGTCAAAGGAAGAATGCCGGCCGTTTTTTCCTTGAGCATGAAACAGGTGTGAACGAAATCCACCTCCTCGATCAATGTGAAGGTAAGAAGGTTCACGCTGATCACCGGTCTGAGAGCATGGTAGCCGGCGCCGGACTCTATCTGCGAACTGTAGAGCCTCGCCCAGTAGTACAAACTGCGTGGAACAAAATCGCGCTCCGTGACTTGTACCTCGATGTCGTAACTCTTCCCCTCCTCGTCCCGCACCTTAACGTCGAGGACCGTTTCCTTATCGAAGGTGCACGTCTTGAGGTTGATCGGATTCAAAATCTCGGCATCGGTAATGGCCGGGAACCCGCCGTCGACATTGACCGCGCTGAGAAACGAGATAAGCAGATCCTTGTTCTTCTCATCGCCTAAAAGGTAGCGCACGAAGAAGTCGGAATAAGGTCTAACGACCGTAGCCATGCGCTCTCTCCTTTGATCTGGTTTTATGGGTCACAGGGGAAAATATAGTTGTTCGACAAAACGCCGGCCAGAAAATGTCGATCTTACCCATTGCCGATTTTGGGTGGCGTTAGCCGGCGGTCAATTCGTGGCGCCTTGAGCACGGCGGTGAAGACAGAGAGATCAACCGTCGTGCGCCGCAAGCGAGGTGTATGATATAGATTTTTTTAGATGGCTCATTTGCTCTTTCGCCGCGGCGGTATGTAAGGGTGAGCGGGGGATGATGAGATCGGGTTAATGCGAGCATAGAGGGGCACACGAGCCCAACTTCGTCTTTCCTTTAAGAAAGGAGCCTTCGCTTGGATCCGCCGACTCACGCCCGGCTATGCGTGGAGAGAGGAACAATTTTGTACTCTTTTGCTTCTATTTTTTTTCTATACGATAAGCTTCAAGTACCCCACTCCGCTTGCGGAGAAGGTGCTCTTTTTTCATCCCGTATGCTGGACTATGCCGGGGCGCGCAAGTGAATGGGGCGGAGCCACAAATAGGCGACTTCCTTCTTCGTAAAACGACCTCTCGCGTTGATGCACAAACAGAGATCCAATCAACCCGGCGCGTCGTTGTCACAATGCTTCGGCTCCGCTCGAGACGATCGTGACAGGGAGAAACAACCGCCGCTCCCCATCACCAGATAGGTCGATTATTTTGAAGACCAAAAGGAATGCAAGTTACAAAAAGCTCGCGCCGCTATGTCTTGCGCTTCGATCAGAAATTCGGCTTCGGCCTTCTCATCGCCCTCCTTGAAGTCATGACGGTAAACTTTATCGCCCGCCATGACCTCAACAAAAAGGATGTAGTGCTCTTTGGTCATCGGATGAGGTGCTTCACCGACCTTAACCGTCACCCGATTACCGTCGCGCTCAATAACCGGGACATGCTTCTCTGTCGCCGCATCGGTTTTGTTGGGCTCCAGTTTTGTCATGGTTTGTCCGCAGCACTCCGGCTCCGGCCGGCCGTCCCACAATTCTTCTATAACATTCGCGCACACCTCACACCGGTAGACCGCCTTCTTGACGCTCATTGCACCTCCCGCATTTGAAATTTGAAAACAAGAAAGCGAACCTGCGGCCGCATGTATTCAGCCACATGGCTCGCTACAATCTACGAAACGCTCGGGTTGCCCCGCAACGCTTAACCGAAAAAACTTTCGAGTCCCTGTTTCGAAGGAGCCATCGCCTTCTCCCCCCTTTGCCAGTTCGCCGGGCAAACTTCACCGTTTTTGTCGAAATACTGAACCGCATCGACCATCCGCAAAGCTTCATCAACGCTTCTCCCCAACGGCAAATCATTGACCACCTGATGACGCACGATGAAATTTGGATCAATGAGAAACAATCCCCGATACGCTATTCCTTGCTCCTCCACAAGAACATCATAATCGCGCGCGATCTCTTTTTTCATGTCCGAAACGACGCGATATCGAATTCCCTCTATGCCCCCCTTAGCCTTGGGCGTAGCAAGCCAAGCAATGTGACTGTAATGAGAGTCTACACTGGCCGCAACCAGCTCCACCCCACGCTCATGGAAATCATCCAGCCTTTCGTTGAATGCATGAAGCTCCGTCGGGCACACGAACGTGAAATCCAACGGATAGAAAAACAGGATAATATGCTTGCCCTTCAGGTCTGAAAGCCTGAAATCTTCGATTATGTCGTCACCGTGAACTGCGGCGGCCTTGAAATCCGGCGCGCATTTTCCTACCAATACACCCATGGTGTTCTCCTTATTCGTTCGGGTGGGTATTTTTGGGTTGAAGCCAAATATTTCAAAAAGGAATTAGCCGATTACCAACAAAAGTCATGCCGATTTGTAACTCTTTGGGGAAATGAGACCATCGTCGAAACAGACTTATTCTCGGATACGTAAGCAACAACCCTTGTCGGGCGAACTTCCGCTGATTTGACACATTCTTAACGTTTAAGGACACCGCACGCTCCGTATATCCTATACAGCCAATCAAGTGGTACAGGGTCCCCGGTGCAGATTAATGTAACATAACGCCTCGTCCTCGCCATTCATTGTTGGACACTTTCGTCTCAAAACACTACTTTAAGATGAGCAGTTATACAGCTCTTTTCCAAAAAACCAATAGCCGATCAATGATTGGGCCGCGGTGTCCTGCTAAACCCGTCTGCGGAGGCGGTGCCCGGCAAAGGAATAGCGTTTTGTAGCGCGAGGCTAACGACGATTTCACGTTGTACCCCCCTCCCATTTTACGGCATATTTTTGACTTAGGGGTGGGCTTTCATGCATTTTGCCTGTATAGACACCGATTCAGGCGGTCCTCATCCCGTAGACATTCAGCTTTCGGCGGAAGGAGTGCTTCCGTGCCTGTAATGACCTTGATAACCGTAGTGTGTTCGGCGCACAAAGACAGGTTCGATTTACTACTTCAGGGCGGCATATTCGTTAACCATCCCGAGCATCCGCCGAATCCCCTTCTACATCGGCGAGGGTTCGGGCGAGGTCTTTAACAACGATGGACGGTCTGTATTCAGTCCGTAGCAATGACAAATTATACTCATCCCCAACTATAAGCCCATAAAATCACTAAAAGGGAGGTTCGCGTGAAAATCGTGCTGATCGTCGTCGGGGTCATTGTTCTTTTGCTTGCCGTTGGATTTATCTTCGCCACAATGGGTTTAAGCGAGATTAAAAACATGGCGATAAATGAAGTCGATCTGTCCAAGATTTCGGATGGTGTATATACCGGAACGTTTCAAAAAGCGCGCTGGACCCATAACGTCGAAGTTACGGTTAAGGACCACAAGATAACCGAAATTAAAAACACCAACGAACTGCCGGAAGGTAACAAAAAACTTGTCGACGGAGCGATCGAAAAGATCCTTCAAAAGCAATCCGTCGATATAGATGCGGTCTCCGGGGCGACGGTCAGCACCAAGGCTTTCCAAAAGGCCGTCGAGGATGCATTGGAAGAAGGGCGCAAAAAGTAACATGCAACACTCGCCCGTCGTACCGTAAAATGTGCGACTTTCGTATTGCGATTCGGCCGAATACCAAATAGCTACGGAAAGAAAGGTAAAAGGAAAGCATAATCGAACCCCACCTTACAACAGTTTCAGCATTTGTCTCATCAATCCGTACTCTAAATAAAGGCATCCTTCAGGTGATACGCCGATTCTTCCGTGTTCTGCCCGTAGTGTTGTTCCCGCTTATTTCGGTCGTCGATATCCGCGGCCGGGACTCGGTATCATCACCACCCATCGACGGTCCATCGACGCCTGAGGAGAGGTTTTACGAAAATCAGCACGATAAACTATTTGAAGAGTACCGTCGTTGCACCGGCGATACGGCCAAGGTGACGCTGGAAACGATCGTACAATGGCGGGAAAGCCTCTACCGGATAGCCATGACACCGGATTACCAAGAAGCCTTGCGGAGTTATCGAGCGCGCACGGGCGAAGAAGATCCTTTCAGCCCCTGCGTGGTACTGAAGTGGGAGCGACGCATACGCCAAAAAATCGAGGAAAAGGAGCAGCATCTTTCATTGGCAATGCTTGAAGAAGCCGATCGATTCGCGGATACACTTCGCGGCCGCAATCAGCTTGCGGCCGAAACGGCTTCACCCTTCGATTTTGCAGGGATTCCCCTGGGAATAACCGCAACTTCATTGAAAGTGGCCTGGGGAGATAAATATAGCGACACTCTGTCGGCGGTTACCGACTCACACCTTCGAGCAACCAATATCACGATAGATTCAGTGCCGTTTGACATTATATTTCAGCTTGATTCGGCCGGTCGTTACATAGGATACAGAATTGACGGTAGACGCTATCCGCCGGACTCTCTGGATGGTCCCGTACGGTCGGAGACTCATCTGTTAAGCCGTTGGATAACAAACCGTGCGGGCCCCCCTCAAAGTAAATATCGTATCGGCTTATTCGACATTAAAACGGATCACCTTGCCCCACAAGCACGTTGGAACGATAAGGGGCGAAAGGTGGTTGTCGGCATTGCGGCTACACGGCGTCGTTATTTTGCCCGAGCGGAAGTGAAGAAAGATAACTC
>WJJU01000904.1 GCA_014729595.1 Chitinivibrionales bacterium | reverse complement strand
TGTAATGATATGGAAACCCCGGGGCAAAACATGGCAAATAATCCGAGAAAAACGCCTGTCTCTGAGCGAAGACCGATGAGAACGCGCCGTGTAGTGCGAAGAATTGTGTATGCGGTTCTTTTAGGCGCCATTGCGTGGCAGGCTGTAGGGGTGAGTAAGAAGCTCAAAACACCGTCTTTCGCTCCCGAACGCTCCGTTACCGTCCAAGTTAAAGGTGATGTAAGCAACCCCGGTATGTACCGCGTGCCGGAGGGCACTACTCGATTCGAGATATTAAAGGCGGCGGGTGTGCGGACGACATCGGATCTCTCCGCTTTCAACTTGGCGGGACAGGTGGACAACAGCGAAAATCTTGAAGTCGGGAGTTTGGAAAAGCCCGTTGGTATCAAGGCAAGCGTGCGCCTTGAGTTTTACTTTGGCAATCTAACGATTATTGCGCCCGACGGCATGCAGCGACCGGTGCAGGAAGGGCTGACGATCAATGAAGGCGACAGGATTCTTACCGAGGAAAACAGCCAAGCCGAGCTGTCGCTTAACCAATTCTCGCGGGTTGATATGGATGGCTATACCGAGCTTATCTTTGACCGAATCGGCGCGGACGGGCAAGGAAGAGGGGTAATCGACGCGTTCCAAAAGTCGGGAACATGCTGGTATCGAATCGCCTATGCCGAAAAAGCCGAACTCTTTCGCGTACTCACCCCTCTTGTCAACATGTCAATCGGTGGCCAAGGAGCCGATTTTACTGTCGAGGCTCAGTATTCTCAGGTGACCATTAACTGCACCGAGGGTCTTCTGCTGGTTCAGAGGCCCGACGGAACGGAAGAAATTAATCTTATCGCCGGCCAAAGCGTAACGGTGCACGGCGACGGACGACCTTTCGAGGTGACCCGTTTCTCTTCGGAAGCGAGCGTGACGGAGCGATTCTCACAACTCAACCGTGCAAGAACCGAGGCGGTCATGCGCCACATGCCTTTCAGCTTCCTATTCTGCGGAACACCGAGCGTCTACTACTTCGTAAGCGTACAATTCGACCGCAATATCGTCCATGCGGTACGACTACCACCAAATCTTTCTGTGAGCGACCAGGTACAAGGGTTTACGACGTTGCAGGAGGCGTTCCTTTATGGCGGGCCGGCATTCAGCACCACCCTGGTTGAGCGCGTCATGAACACGCGGGTTCCCAAGTACGCCGTTTTTGAAAAAAGCGATGTCGTGCGCGCGGTTGCCGCTCTTGGCGGTGTAACGGTGGGCGTCGATAATGCCGCCGCGGGCGCGCTGAATATCCCGACCGGGCTTTATACCTTTCGGGGTCAGGAAATTGTCGATTTCTTGAAACCGTCAATTTCCGGAACGGCCGCGGCCGCTCAGCGGCAAGTAGCGGTTATGCGCGCGTTGTTCGACGGGCTTAGGAGCAGGAGCATTGTGGTTAATGCCTTGATGACTGAGCAAATCCTTTCGGGCCTTCAGTCCAATATCCAGGTAACCGAAGCCATGCGCCACTACAAGAACTTCACATCGCGCAACAACTGGACTTTCCGAAGCCACCATTTACCCGGCAACAGTATACGGTCCGGTGCGAAAACGGTTTTCGAAGCCGACAGAACAGAGTCCCGGAAGCTCCTGACGTCGGAATAATGCTCGTTTCCCGCCCGGGGTAACAACGGTAATCCAGTTACCTGCTTTTCATAAGTGCCGCCGGCGTCCCGACGGCCCTCGTCGGCGCGCCGCCTTTGATGCAAAGTCATTTCACACAGCCTCGTCCTATTGTCGCCTCCATATCTCCACCGCCTCCTTTTACGGGAAACATCCGGGATCTTCACCAAGTCCGTTCCCCGCAAGAACATATTTTACCGTTCATGCCGATTAGCAAAAATACGAGTATGCGTGGTCCGTCAATACGGGATGAGTCATTCTTCATGGCGTAGAATGCTTGCCTGGTCTCGATTCGCCGTCAAAAATTTGCGCGTATCGTTCGCAAGGTGTGCTTTCCGGCAGTGGATAGCCGTGTGGATGAGTTTAAAACACATAATAAGCAGAGATACCAATCTGCTGATTCTATTCGGGGGGTACGAATGAATACACTTCTGGTAACCGGGGGTTATGGTTTCATTGGCTCAAATTTTATCCGCTACATGCTCGAACAAAGAGGCGAGTGGGCCATTGTTAATCTCGATAAAGTCACCTACGCCGGTAATCCGGCTAATCTTGCGGATCTGGAGTCGGATGCACGTTTGACCAATATCCACGGGGATATTTGCGACCGCAGTACCGTCGAATCCCTTTTCGAGCACCGACAATTCAAAGCGGTGGTGCATTTCGCCGCGGAATCACATGTAGATCGAAGCATCACCGGACCGGAACAGTTTATCCTTACCAACGTCCTGGGAACACAGGTTCTTCTCGACGTAGCCCGGCATGCGTGGGACGGGATGTACGACGACCGTGCTTTTGTGCATGTCTCAACCGATGAAGTGTACGGGGCGCTCAAAGAAGAAGGCTATTTTACCGAATCCACTCCTCTGGCACCCAACAGTCCTTATTCCGCAAGCAAAGCCGGATCGGATCTAATAGTGCGTTCCTACCATAAAACGTATGGATTCCCGGCCACAATTACCCGTTGTTCAAATAATTACGGGCCTTATCAATTTCCCGAGAAGCTCATTCCATTGATGATAACCAACGCGCTTCACGACAAGCCGCTTCCCGTATACGGTGACGGCTTGTATGTGCGGGATTGGTTGTATGTCATAGACCACTGCCGCGCCATTGAAGCTGTTCTAACGCGAGGCCGGCGGGGTGAGGTGTATAATATCGGTGGTAACAACGAAAGGAAAAATATCGATTTGGTAAAATCGATCCTCGACCTGTTGGGCAAACCGCATAGTCTTATTGAGCACGTTACCGATCGCCTCGGACACGATCGGCGGTATGCGATAGACCCCAAAAAGATCACAAAAGAGCTGGGCTGGACGCCGACGGTCAAACCCGAGGAGGGTCTTGAGCTTACGGTACGATGGTATTTGGAGAATAGGGAATGGTGGGAGAACCTACTTCGCAGGAAAGACCGATAGGCATCGAGAACCGGTTCATTCAGAACCGGCATACCGAATCGATGGATCAACCCTCGAATTGGCTTTCGCACTCATCGGGGGGCTTATTCGCTCCTCCGAGGCGTGCTTTAAGACCTTCAGCAATGGTTCAAATACAGAGCCGCCGGTTTAGGACAAGTCGACCTCTTCTCCAAGCAGAAAACAAGGCCGGCGCATAGGGGGCTGAGCAGCTATAATGGCGCAAAAGTAAGTTTTTCTTGTATCTCTGAGTATCAAAGTTGTAATTTGGCTTACGTGTGCGATGATGGGATAGTCGGCCTCCCCGGCCGGCGGGGGGAAGGCCTCAAACGGCGATCTCCCCCTTTTTTGTGGCACCCTTCCTTGGTTCCCGTCGGCAAGATTATGAACAGACGGGCGTTTCTCCGAGTGCGGTTTGCAATACCCGATTGAGTTCGGACATGCTGAAGGGTTTTGGGATGGCGCCGGTAAATCCATGCGTACGAAAATCGCGCATAATTACATCATCGCGGTAACCGCTGGCGACAATTGCCTTAACATCGGGATCAATCTGCTTGAGTATCTCAATCGTATTCTTACCACCGCCTCCTTTCGCTACCGATAAATCAAGAATCACTCCTTCAAACGGGCGTGCGCTTTCTTTAAAACGCCGATAGAGTTCGACCGCTTCGTTGCAGTTGCATGCATGGACGACTTCGAAGCCCAGCGAGCGGAGCATTTCCGACAGAGCCATGCGCACCATGTCGTCGTCGTCCATCACCAATATTCTCGCCTTTCGCATTGTAGTCGGTGCTGGTTGCTCCGGCTGGTATACCATCGGTTCACGATATGCCGGCAAAAACAGCTTAACACGTGTACCGATTCCCTCCGTGGAGTCAACTTCAATGCGTCCTCCATGCTTCTGCATAATTGATCGGGCGATAACAAGGCCCAAACCGCTACCTTCACTTTTTGTTGTGTAGAATGGATCGAAAATGTGTACCAACACATCTTTTGGTATACCGCTTCCTTCGTCGGCGATACAAATTTCCACCATTTCCCGGCAGTCCTGGTTGCCCGGCGACTCTTGGCGATTCTCGGCCGAGATGCGAACGGTTCCGCCCGCGGGCATGGCTTGACGTGAGTTGATAAGCAAATTCATCAGGACCTGCAATAGCTGATGTCGATCCACCTTAATCGCTCGGAGGTCTCGGGGAACGGAAATCTCTCCGGTAGCATCGGTACCCCTTAGAGATAAAGCCGCCGCATCTTCCAAAACTTCGGTAACGTTGCATACTTCCTTTTTGGGTGTCCATTTTTTTGAGAGGCCAAGCAACTGCCTCGTCAATTGAGCGGCGGCATAGGCGGCTTTCTCGGCATAACCGATATTTTGGTCTTTTTGCGCGGCGGTATCCGCCGTGCGGGCCAAGGATAGATTCGCGGACATAGTGGTCAGAAGGTTGTTGAAGTCGTGTGCGATGCTGCTCGCGACGGTTTCGAGAGACTCCAAACGTTCCGCCTTCAGAAGCTGCTCTTCGGTCTTCTTCAGATACCCTAAATCGGTGGCCACCAATACCGAGCCCAACGCTTCACCTTTTTTGCCGTGCATACCGGAGGCCACAATAAGAACCGGTCTGGTATCCCCCTCACTCGTAACAATCGTCGTCTGGATCTCTTGCGGCGCAGAGGAGACGGCACCCTCTTTAGCTTCCTCCCGGAGCTCGATCCAATTTACAGTCTCTTTGTCAAATAGGACCTCAAGCTTTCGGCCCACCAGTTCATTTTCGCAATATCGGCAGAGCTTTTCGGTCGACCTGTTCACACGAACAATCGTATTGTCCCGGTCTACCAGTATTAGCGAGCCCGGCATAATGGCCAGTATGTCTTCGGCAATATCGGCGGGGGTAAGAAGATGGCGAAACTTCCATACCAATCCTCCCAATGACAAGGCCACCACACCGGCGGAAACGCACGTAGCATCCGGCACCCCCGCCATAAAAGCCTTCCTTACAACGATGATGGATACGGTTACCGTCGTTGCCGCGGTGAACAGCAAAGCCAAAGTAGTCTTTCGCCTTTGCTGCGGTTCTCCGCGCGAACAATAACGCCACATGGTATAAACAAGAAACGCCCCCGAGAGCGTTATCCATATCAATTGGGCGTACGTCAGGAAGGTAGGTTCCGTAAGCCGGCGAGTCCATCCCGTCGACGTTTCAATCGGCGTGCCTCTTAGAGTATCCGAAAAAATATTTACCACCGAAAAGAAAAACGCCGGGCCGTAAGCGGCAAATAGTCTGATTGAACGTCGGTATCGTTCCCACTTTCCGGTAAAAGACAAAACGAGATGAATTACAACGGCAAGCATCATGGGGCGGAAAAAACCCAGTTCATTCCACAGATGTGCATGCATTTCATCGGGGGCCAAACGATAAAGAAATTCAATCAAGGAATGTGCGGCGATTACTATAGCCGTAAACAGGAAACTCCTGTTTACCGATGCCCCTCGATTCTGCATGTACACGGAAATTCCGAGCCACGGCAGCAAGTATGATAAGACCAAAAGCGGCAATACACTTAGAAGATCAATCATGGGACGGCATTCCTTTCCTTTGTTTTCCGCCTTCTCATCGTACTCGCAAGCCTCCCTGCCGGGCTTTGCCTTCCATATCTTGCCGTGCACGTTGCGGAGCGTGCAATGTGAGGGTCGCTTGTACCTGCAATTCGTTGCGCTTCGGGGTGCTTCATCACCACAATATGATGGGGGGATGGGTCGCGATCGCTTCATGCCCGGCCTTGTTTCTCGGCCAAGATTGATTCATTACCTGTAGTGCTATGCCTCATACACGGCGCCCCCTTTTCGGCGGCACGCCCAATCATCGGCCGATACCTTATTGCCAATTATGAGACAAGACACTTGAACATTATATTATGCAATGAATCCCCTAATTTGTGCACAAGTTTCTCCAACACCGTGGAATGCCTTCTCGTTCCGGATTTGCAAAAATCAGTGATTTACATCGTGTCGGAATGTCTTTTTCCGGTGCTGTCCGCCATACCGCAAGGACGACATGCCGAAAGTGAGAGCCCTATACGTGACAAATATCATTTTTAGAGTTTTTCTTTGATACCGACGATTTTTCACTATTCACATCGCGGGCGGTATCCAATGAATCTTTCGGCGACTGAAATCATCATCGAGAGGCACTACCCTATGGGTCAGATCGTACGCGCTTCGGTCCAACAGCCCAATGAACAAGGGACATGGATTGAATATGGGGCGTCCGGGTTCGAATCTCACGACAATATCGTAAACAAGTTATGGAT
>WJJU01000903.1 GCA_014729595.1 Chitinivibrionales bacterium | reverse complement strand
GTTTTAACATTCGGATCACCCGCATATCCACACGCATCCGCCCGCCACTGATCCGCAAACACGACAACCACATTAGGCCTATCCATAAATCCGCACTCTCCACACTCTTAAAATGAGATATTCCAACAAAACCTATTTTTTTTCGGTGTTGTATGGTGTTGTAACATAATCCACGGAGGGATTCCGGGAATTCCAATGATCTAACAGGTAAGTAGCCGCGGTCACAAGTCAAACCTCCTCCGCCACGGCACCGTAAATGCTTGTTTACGGCAGCAATTTTGCACCCTTTGGATATTCCGTGCACTGTTTCATAATTAGCGATACCTTCTCGGGGTACAGCCAATCATCCACCAAAATATATCGCCGATTATTAGACGGGAACACCTGGGAGCAAATCGCAACGCATTCAAAGCCGGCATCGGCGACCGTCACCATGCCCCCTCCAACCAAACGACCGATAATGCGACAATTTACCAATATAATAAGCGGCACCTTTTTCCGAGTACCTAGCATGCTTCCGCTCTGCTTTGCATTGTTACTGATCACCATAAAGGTTTCCGGAGCCGCGGAAAGCACATTCGAACGTGAGGGTAATCGGTATGCCTACTCGGTACGCCTTCAGTCACCGATACCGCCCGATTCGTTGATCCGTATGCTTTTTGCTCTCGATGCCGTTCGGAGGCTCAGCAGCCAAGCCGATACCGTATTCGCCCGCGACGAGGATTCACTTTCGTATACGGTTGTAATGCGGTTCCAATTCCTGGGTGTCGAAGGATCAACATCGTATCGAAGAACCTTGCATCCCACCGAGGACAGCATTTCGATACGAATGCTCCATTTTGAGCACAATTGGCCCCTTCTCCCCCGTCCGCGGCAAATCGATGCATGGTTTGTCGCCGAACCGGGCGAGGGCGGCTCTTGGCTGGAGTACCATCAAAAGGTGGTGGTCTCGCGAAGAGTAGGCACCCTATATAGGCTGATTATCCAAAGAGAATTACGGGAATTCGCCGAAATACTGGGCAAACTGGTCAAGTCCGACAAGAGCGACGGCTCTTCATGAATTCGTCGAGAACGGATTATTACCCCGCCGAACTCCACTTCATGCGTCATTTGTGAATTGCGCCATGCGTAAGCGGCGTATCGAGTTGTACCGGAAGGTATGGGGAGTTTTTTCGTTCGCCGCGAATGCCACATTTCGCGTTAACGGTCCGCATATTCAGTTTTTCGAAAAAACCGGCCAACTGAGCCGAAAATAAAGGCCTGCCGACCGGAAATTGGGTAATCAGACGCACAAAAACAAGAGAGGCAGGTGGGGGACACCTGCCTCTCTTGCGTTCACCATCACCTTTCCCAAAAGGAGGAGGAAAGTTTTGTTGTGCGCTCATTTATACTACGCTTGCGCCGAGTCTATTATTGCATCTTCAATCGCGACTTTTTTTGCTTCGAACTTCCCCGCCTCCTTGAAAAAAACAAGAAAGGCAGGTGGGGGACACCTGCCTCTCTTGCGTTCACCATCACCTTTCCAAAGGAGGAGGAAAGTCTCGTTGTGCGCTCATTTATACTACGCTTGCTACTAGCAATTTATTGCATCGACCCCACCCATGCTCCCGGCAATTCACCGTCGATCTTCCGTGCAACATACATTTAAATCCCACCCCTAACCGCAACGTCCAACTACTCGTAACCATTCTTTATTTAGGGAATCGAGTAGGAGCAGGGCTCACGCCCCCCTCCGTTCTCTCACACCACCGTACGTACGGTTCCGTATACGGCTGTTCGTGATTGATTACGGATTCTAAGAAAACGATCGAGCAGTGATACAAGGCCCTACTCATCCGATGCTGACGCCTCATATACGCTTCCTGTTCGTCGGCTCGGCGCTTTGCCCGCGGCTTTCTTCAGATCCCACCTCGCGGCGGGCACCCTTGCCGTCCGGCTAACACTTCCCCCTGTCGGGCGTGTAGTGAACTAAGAGGCAATCACCTCCGCACCACCAAGAGGGTGCGCCCTGCCGGGCGCACAAATACAAGAAAGGCGAATGTATAACATTCGCCTTCCTTGCGTTCACCATCACCTTTCCTAAGGAGGAGGAAAGAGTCGTTGTGCGCTCGCTTATTACTACGCCGACGGCACGATATTATTGTCTCGGCGAAAGCCGATCGCATCCGGAGTTTTATTCCATTATCGCCAAGGGTGAATGCGGCAAGGAGAAAATACGGAAGCGCCGGAGGTCAAGCGTTCGTCAATGCGCACCCTTTCCGGTAAAGACCACCAATAGCGTACGCACAATAATCTTTATATCAAGCCCGATCGACATATTTTCGAAATAATAGAGATCATAGAGCACCTTTTGTTTTACATCCTCAATGGTCTCGTCATATTTATGTTTCACTTGCGCCCAGCCGGTAATCCCAGGTTTCATCTTGATGCGTCGCACATACCACGGAATCTCTTTGCGTAGCTGCTCGATAAAGTAGGCTCGTTCGGGTCTCGGCCCCACCAAACTCATTTCGCCCTTGAGCACATTGATAAACTGCGGGATTTCATCGAGCCGTGTCTTGCGCAGGAACTTACCCAAGGGCGTAATCCGGGGATCATCTTCGGTAGCCCATACCGGCCCCGTTCGCTTTTCGGCATCTTGGTACATCGATCTAAATTTCATCATTATAAAGGGCTTACCGTTGCGTCCAATTCGCTCTTGCCTGAACACCGCCGGCCCTTTCGAAGTCAGCTTGATCGCCAGAGCCGTCAGAAGCCAGAGAGGCGCTCCAAGCAAAAGGATTCCCGAGGACACCACAATGTCCATCAACCGTTTGATCTGCGCCTGCCAAGCGGGCATGTGATCCTGAAGCAGCACCATGAGAGGGACGCCGAACAATTGATGCGTCTTCAGATGCCCGGTAATCACGTCGATAAGCGTGGGTACCATGTAGACGGTTACCCGCGCTTCGCCGCAGTAATTAACGATTTTAAGGATTTCATTCGCCGAAGTCGATACGTGCGAAATAATGATTCCGGAGATGTTTTCGCGCTTGATGATATGGGGAAGATCGGAATAGGTTCCCAACACTTCTTTCCCCTCCACTTCGGCACCTTTCTTCCGCCCATCATCGTCCACGAACCCCCGCAACGTATATCCCAAATGCGGATAACGGTCTATATCCCTGGCGAGCGCGGCGCCTTCAACGGTGGCGCCTATGATCAAAACGTTACTTACCCCGATTCCACGACTGAATAGTAATCCCAGGATCGTGTGCATGGTGAATCGGATGCCGGTGGCGAAAAACAACATGCAGCCGCCGTAGGTGAACAGCGTAACGACTTGTGTTCTCGAAAGGAGTGTAGGGGGAGAACCGGTCTTAGCGAATGCGATAAGCTCATCGGCACTAATCATTAAGAACAGCAAAAAAATTCCGAACAGCACGGTTCGCGAAACCACGAAAAACTCATCGAGCCGCGATTCCTTATACCAGTCCCTATACAACCCGGTCAAAAAAAACAGTACAATCCAAGCACCGCCAAGCACCGCCATCGGCACCAAATAGCCCGAAAATTCCAAGGCGGGATTGTAGGTTTCAGGGAACAACCCACTCCAATAACGCAGCCAAAACGTCGTAAAAAACGCGACGCTGATAGCGAATACGTCAAAGACAAAGGTAAAAACTTTTTCGATTAAACGCGCAGTCATCTCAGCCGAAGTTCCCTCGAACGAACTCCTCGAATAGGGTTGTGCCCGTATAACGAGCATCTTGCGGCGCCTCAGCCTCGCAATAACGCCTACAACCGTCGGGCTCTATAGCAGCGCCGCAAACGGTAAACGGCACCGGGGTATCATCGTGCGTTTTCGTCGCCAGAAGAGTGGGATGATCCGGAAG
>WJJU01000902.1 GCA_014729595.1 Chitinivibrionales bacterium | reverse complement strand
TCTCACAACAGACTGAGTAGTACCCTTATCATCTGTCACCGCAATGCCCCAGTAGTAAGTCTTTCTCGCTGTAAGATCAGAAGAGAGGGTGTGAGAACTGGCTGAAAAAGTAGCTCCGGAGAAAACATCCCCGTTTCCGAAGACATCAAGAACGGTATCAACATACAGTGTACAGTTCAGTGTTCCTGTGCCGGAGGCATTCCAGGTGAATTCGTGAGTGAGGTCTGCTGCTCCGGTGTTGTTCTGAGGTGATGTGAGATTCACTTCAGGAAGGGGTACTGCAGTTGTAAAACGCACCGTTTCCCCGTACCACACATCGCTTCCATCTGTGGCATAGGCCAGGGCGTAGTAATCTGTTTCAGGTGTAAGGGAGCTTACGGTTGTACTGCTTATGGCCTGATTCGCGCCGCTTGCAACAGAAACTCCTGTGGCGACCTCCATTTTGGTATTGTTATCCCAGGTAGGAGGAGTGCCCTGATTGTAAATATAGCCGTAGCTTACGGTAATGGATCCCCCTGTGTTGTTGTGGATATTTGCAGCCGGGAATTCTACCTGACCACTGCCGACAGTGCTGGGGGCGCTATTATCCACAGCCACATCCTGCCAAGCCAGGAGGGGCCGGAAATTGCCATCACTCATGGCCCAGTTGCTTGCATCAAAGGTCCAGGCGGAGAAAGTGGACTGGGTTGTCATCTCAGTGGTGGTTTTGCCTGTTACACCTGAGGCGTCGCCGCTGCCAACTCCAACACTTATACCGGATGTCTGGGTATCCCAGAAAGAATTGTTCAGTGGATAATCGTTAACATTTGCTCCAACTAAGCCACCGATTGCGCTCCCGGTCCCTTCTACATTACCAGTGCTGTATGAGTTACTGACTGCACCGCCGTTAACGCCATGTGCACCTACCAGACCTCCTACATTGTTGTCTCCTTTTACATTGCCGGTGCTGTATGATTTACTGATTGTACCCGGCACATTAACCCCCACCAGACCACCAACATATTCGACTCCCTCTACATTGCCGATACTGTATGATTTGCTGATTGTGCCTTGATTAGTTCCCGCCAGACCTCCGACAATATTACTGCTGCTCTGTGCACTGGCACTACTGTATGAGCTGTTGATAGTACTGCCATTTCCCATATTTCTGCCCACCAGGCCGCCTGCATTATCCTCGGCGTCTACACTTCCGGTACTATATGAGCCGGTAATGGTACCGTTATCATCATTATCCCCTACCAGTCCGCCGATGTAAGATCCTCCTGAAACATCACAGGAAGAATAGCTGTTGCTGATGGCAGAACCATTATTTCTGCCGACCAAACCACCAATCTTACCGTTGCCGCCTGCGTTTATGCTGCCGGAAGAATAACAATTGCTGATATCAGAACCATTCTCACTCCTGCCTGCTAAGGCGCCGGCATTATCCGCCGCGGTAATATCGCAATCCACAAGCCCAAGGTTTGATATAACTACATTATCCGCCCGACCAAATAATCCGAAGAAAAAAGTATGCGTATTATCGGGACGGTTCATAAAAAGGTTGATAATTTCAAAATTCTGCCCGTCGTATTCTCCGGTAAATTCTGTATCATTGGTGCCTATGGGAAAAAAACCGAGCTGATCGTCTGCATCCCAGTCGGCCGTGCCATCGCCGTCCCAGTCCACCTGGGTTTCGTCTGCGTCAAAGGTGATGTCCGCCGTTTGGATGAAGTACTTATCCCAGTCGGCGGAGGTGTTGGATAATTTAATTAAATCACCGGTTGTGGCGATTTGATAGGGATCACCGGCTGTGCCGCTGCCGCCGGTGTAGGTGCCGGCCAAACCAGATCCCGCCATCAGCATCACGGCGATTGTGAGTGTTGGCAACAAATTAATTCGTTTCATTTTTTGCCTTTCTGTTTATTTTACAAAAGCGGGATGCATTATTTCATCGATATAATCCTCTGCGTGTGCGTTTGATTATAACCGGAACTTCCTAGCTCCGAGTTTAAAACAGTATTGTGTTGCTCCAGAAGTAAGATCGCTGTCGGGATTGTAGGTCTGGGCGGCATTCAGATCATTGGATGTGCCGTTGCGGTATACATCCATGGTGGCATGAATATGTACGAGGTTGTCAAGGATTCCCATTCCCGCCTGGGGAGACTGGAGCGTGACTTCCGGTGCTGCCGAAAGGCCGGTATAGCCCAGTACAATTGCTGCCAGTACCAGGATTGCCTGGTTGCATCCCTGAGAGTTCCTCATATCCTTCTCCCCATCGTTGATTGCAGTTGCCTGTCTGCGAAGGTGGTTTTTGCCGGCACGATAGGCCGGGGAGCCCGTAACGTAGACTTTTCCGATGCTTTTCGATTGTACCCTGCAGGTCAACGGGATTCAAGACAGACAAGGTCTGGATTCATGAATCCAGACCTTGTGAGCAGGTGCGACGAAATTCTAACCGTCGATTTTATTTCCGTGACAAGGATTTTCCGTCCGATTCGACACGCCTGCCCTTGAGCCACTGGGCCGGTGTACAGCCGATAAGCTGGCGAAAGGCGTCGTAGAAGGTTCCTTTGTGGGCGAAACCGACACTTTGGCAAAGCCCCTCGATGGAGTATGTCTCGGGTGCTTCGGCCGTCGCCCGGCGCATGAACTCGGCAATGCGCAGGCTATTCAGCAGGCGGCGGAAATTGAACCCGAACGCGGCATTAATGCAGCCCGAAAGATATCTCGTATTGGTCTGAAGACGATCGGACAGAGCGGTCAGGGTCAATGCCGGATCAAGATAGAGGCGTTCACCGCGCAGCATCTGCAGGCAGCGGTCGAGCAATGCTTCTTGACTCTCCGGTAGTTTCCCCCGAGGGATCGGATCGAGTTCCTTTGCTTCCTGTGCCATAATGGCGAGTGTTTCGGTTGCCGTGCGAGCCGAAGATCTTCCGTCGACGCCGCGACTATCCCGCCCCGTCCGGCCTTCCGATCCAGCCAGCTCATGGATCATAAGCGCATTGCGCACACACCGGAGAAACCGTCCGCTTTCCAGCGGCTTGACAAGATAATCAACCGCACCGGCCTTGATACATTCGACCGCCGTATCCACTTCATTCACACAGGTAGCCATGATAACCGGCAGCGAAGGATTGTTGCGGCGACAGCGATGGAGCGCTTCCACTCCCGAGGCGCCGGGCATGATTATATCGAGGATGAGCAGCCCCGCATCCCGGCTGTCGACAAAGGGCTCGGCCTCCTCCCAGGAGGCAAACGCATGGATGCCGTCCAGCCCCGCCATTCGCAAGGTTCGTGTCATTGCCCGCAGGGCGGAAGGCTCATCGTCGACAAGGACTATATCTTTCAGGTTGTCTGGCATGGCGCATCCTCCATGGTTTGCAGCCTTATTCGCACGGTAGTCCACTTCCCGGCTGTCGAGCGTACCCGCAGATCACCGTGGTGTTCCTGTACGATTTGCTCCACCACCCACAGCCCCAGGCCGGTGCCACCGTTCTTTCGGCGGGTAGTGAAGAAAGGATCGGTAACGCGGGAGAGGTCCTGCCGCGGTATACCACGGCCTTCGTCGGCCACTTCTATGAAGCCAAAACCCTCTGAGTCGCGGCCCGTCGTGACCGTGATCCCCTGACACCGGTCGGTCAAGGCAAGGGCCGCATTGTGGATGAGGTTCGTTACCGCCTGTTCGAGCTTCCGGCAACTTCCCTGTACCCGCACCGGCTTGGGGTGAAGCCTGCGATTGATGCGGCGGGTATGCTTTTTCAGTGCTCCACCGGTGATCTTGAGGGCAGTTGCTACCACTTCGTTGAGATCCACCGGCTCCCACTGGTCATGAGAATCGGGATGCGCATAGTTTTTGAGGTCGGTGACAATACGCTCGATTCGAGATGCCCCCCCACGGATATCATCCATAATCGCGGGGGCCTCGCTCACGAAGGCACTCAAGGGTATGGAACCGATCGATTTTCGCGCCAGCCGATCGGGCTCGGGAAGCTCAGGTACCAGGGCGTCGAACCCTTTTTTCAGCAAGTCAATATTGAGCATGATATAGTTGTTGGGGTTATGGATTTCGTGGGCTATACCCGCCGCAAGCACGCCCAGGGTGGCATGCTTTTCGGCGACAAGAAGCTGATCGGTCCGCTCGCGCACCAGCCGCTCGAGATCTTGACGGTATGCGTTCAGTTCTGTCTCGTTTTTCTTGCGTTCGGTAATGTCCATAGCCTGAATGAGCGTTCTGGGCACTCCTGCCGGATCCCGGTATACTGCGGCGAATATCTCACAGTCCCGCTCCGTACCATCGCGGCACAGGACAGCCGCTTCATACCGCGACGGGACCCGCTCTCCGCGTTGTCGTTGTCGATACCGCAGATCGAGCAACTCCCGAAACCGGGGGGCGATGATTTGGAGGAAATCATGATGATACACGGCATCTATATTATGCCCTGTCATCGTGAAGAACTGCTGGTTGCAGAAGGTGATTCGGTAAGCGTTATCGACAATCAAGATAGCCGCGGGGGCATTATCCACCACCGAACGGTACCGTTCCTCGCTTTCCCGCAGGCTTCCAATGGTCTTTGCTATTTGCCTGGAGAGCAGGGCGTTAATCGTCATGACGATGGTGAAGAGAAGAAGTACACCCAAGGCCATGTTCACGACAATCACCATGCCCCCCAAGGACTGCATGGTGATGAAATTATGATTGGCCGGTTCAATCAGGGAAAACAGAACACGGGCCGGGGCAACAGCCATGAACAGAAACAGAATCACAGCCGCGGGTTGGGCACTGCTTCGGTCATCATTGTTGAGTTGTCGGGCAAGGAAAATCCAGGCGCGAAAGAATATGTACGTATTGATCGATTCCAGACAGACTATGCGCAGGCGAAGACTGGGATGCGCGTATGTGAACAATACGAGACATGCCGCCCCGATCAGCAGGGGCAAAACCGTGTGCACCGGAACAACCGGCCGCCCAAAGAGTCGCCTAAAGCCCGCGGGCAAGGCAAGATACCCCGCCATTACCAGTAGATTTGCACAAACAATCGAAAAGAGGTCCGGGATCTGACCGCGAAGCAGGAACAATGCCATGGCGATGGTATGCAGCACGGGGATGGCAAAGAAAAGGCCCAGGCCGGCGAACCGGCTGCGGTAATTTCGCCACAGGAGGGCGAAGGCAACCGACAGCGAGCCGACAATCAGGAGGTCGGCAAAAAGAATCGTATGAATGTCCAGCATGTGACGGGGTCTCGTTGCTGCATGGTACAGGGTGCAGGACAGAATTCAATGATAGCATATTCGGGCAGTGAAGTGCAAAGGCGGGGGAGTTCCAGGGCTGGAACCGCGACGTTAGATACGGCAGACAGGATTTAGATACGCCTGTTGCCGCCTAACTCTTCAATATCGGCAAGGTCTTTCGGCCGCGCGGATTCCCGTTTGTTGCGCAGCAGAGCGACCCGCGTATGCGGTCGATATTTGCCGGATCGTTGCGAAAGAACATGTCGAGATCCACGGCAGCCCGCACATAGCCGTGAAAGGCCACGGCATAACCGCCGACAATTACAAATTCAACCTTCTCCTCGCCGAGCAATCGTAAGAACTCTTCGAAGTCTGCGTGGATATTCATGATGGGCGACCTTGCTCATCTCGCGCCGCAAATCCTTCAGCAGCGACACCCGCTGTTCACCGCTGAGATGTGCGGTATGATCGCAGGCTTTTTCATCTGGATTGAATCTGGTTACAGTGATTGTGCGTTGCATGGCTCGCCTTTTTTCAGCCCTCTTTCCAGACCAGCGGATACGATTCGCTAGTCTCAAGCATATCTCTGCTCAGGTCGACATCGAGGTCGGGCCAATGCAGATGAGCACCGTCCATGACCTGTATATTCTGGATCTGCGCAATGGTCGCATCCCTGAACCAGGGAAAATGTCTGAAAGGAAGGAAATATTCCCGGTCCTCAAGCAGCAACCAGATGCCGTGAATGGTGATATTGGATACTTCAGCCGCCGAAGTGCTTCTTCTACTTTTGCTCGATTTCATCTCTATGTTCCTCGACAAGTTTTTGCAGTCTGCGCAACACAATTACGAACGGAATGGCCTGAACAGCTGGTTCAATCGCGGTGGGGGCAAGATGTTGAGTTCTCCAAAAGCACTCACCCCAGCCATTCCAGCTTAGCCCAGGTTCGACAGCTAATCGGCAAAAGGGAAAGCATTCCATGCTGCCGACAGGTAATTTCGGGACGCATGATGAATCGAATCCCCTTTGGCGATTTGCTCTCGCAGCATGGAGCTACCGATGCCACGAATGATGCGCTTATTCACCCCCGGATCGCGCACGCATCATGGTATGGCCCGGGCATCGAAGACCGAGCTTCCATTTAGAAGGTATCGCAGTTGGCGAAGTCCAAAGGGCGGGACACAATGCACGCCCCATCGAGCGGGAAACAAACCCGGTTGCCTAAGAGCTTAAAAGTAGTCCGGTCCAAGTTATACAAGTTAGTCAGCATCGAGGAATCCCGCACTCATGAGCGGACGTCTAATTCCCTGGATTCCGCCACCATGGGCAAAGACTATCGCCTTCTTACCCGCAAACCCCTTGAATTGCTCCCGGCCCTTTCTTCTGCCCCCCACTTCCACCACAAGACATTCGCCGTTACGTTCGACTAGATAATCGGGCGTCTTCTGGCCCCGTGTTGATTTGAGATAGGCACAAGCATATCCCGCCATCCGTAAGCTTTCGGTCAGGTAGTCCTCCCTGATCCCCCCAACAGCATCCGCCCAGGATCGATAGAGGAGCCGATACGGAAGGCAGAAAAGCATCTTCGGCTCACGAAGCACGTTGGTGCCGGCGGGAAACACGGGGTTCAGCAAAAACGCCTTCTGCAGCAGTCCAACGTATTGTTCGCTCTTATACTTTGTAATTCCTACATTGCGGGCTATCGAGGAATAGTTGATATCTTCGACCGGTGCTTTGCCGGCAAAATGCACCACTTTCTCGATCAGGCCGAGTTCATCGATCCTCAAACGTTCAACCGAGGGGATATCGCGGGAGATGATAGTTCGCACCACATTGCTTAGCAGAGAAAGCACGTCCGGTTCATCCAATGAAAAGGGCATGCATCCTCCCTGGAGGTAAGGGTCGAAGAGATACTCATATCGCAGGTATCGAGACGGGATAGCCCCCTGCGCGATCTGATCCAGGCTGAGCGGTTCCAGGTGGTCGCCCGTTTTGAAGTAAATGAATTCCCGAAATGAAAATGGATAGAGGGTCACCAACCGTATCCGCCGGGAAAGATCATAGGCGGAAGCGAATATAGACAAGGATACGGAGCTGGTAAATATGACCCGCACCTCGAGAAAGTCATAGATTTTCTTTAGTGCAGCATCATACCCGGAAATGAAATGAATTTCATCAATAAGCACGGCTCGAATGCCATACGAATCATGGAGTGCTGCCACTGCATCGAAGAGGTCGTGGTCACCCAGCGTATCGGCGGAAAGGTACAGACTGTCCTTGAACTGCTCGGCGAGCTGCTTGAGCACAACGGTTTTACCCACTCCGCGTGGGCCGACAATACCGATGAAGTGCCGGCCTTTTTCCTGGAGCAGTTGCGGGAGAATAAACCTGGCTGTCTTGTAACGCTTGCCATCTTCCCTGGCACGCCGATCAAATTCCAGCAGATCCTTAGTATCCATGACGCCACTCCCCAAAATCCTACAATGATAACGAACATTTCCCCCCCGACATAATTATACATTCTGTCCAATGATTGTTCCAGATGCATATCATTTCGTCCAACAGTTCTGCAGATGCACTAGTAAGTACTCTCCATGCCCTATGCCAACCATGGAACCACTTATTGGAATTCAGCCGACCCCGCCGATTGCAACTACTATTATTCCAATGCCTTACAAGGCATTAGCCAACAACTGCACGGACCTTCCCGTAGCTCCTCACCCATTCAGCGGTCTGTTTATCAAGGCTTACACAAACGTGGTAAACTGTCGCAAAACGTGGCAAGGAAAATGAGAAACTTCAACGTGCGGGATTCGGGCTTTTTGTACCACAGACAGAAGACTCTTGCAGGATGGTTGCTCACCAGATCGATAATAGAATATATGTTTGAAGGGATCACTGCACTGCCGCAGTGAGCCTTCCTGTCTATCGGAATGCGAGTGTCTTTCTCCAAGGCACGATCATGCACTGAATACGCACCGAAGCGGCACATGCCCGTGGCCATCCCTATAGATTTGTTGATGCGATGGTGAAGTTCATTGTTGCCGAACCTCGCTTGCGGGCTTCTGGGCAGGTATCTGGACAAACGAAACTATGCACTTCGCTGCCCCGCTTCCGCCGACAAGAAACTGCGCTCCGACGGCAAAGCCCCAACCTGCGCGTAACCAGCACGATGGCAGAAGTGTTCAAGGTTCTTTTACAGGCTCAGCTGTTTTCTCTCGCATATCCGCCAGCATCTCGGGCGTCACGGTTCTAAACCGAAGCAGATGTTCGTGGCACCGACGCCGTCGAGGCTGAGCGATTTCGCTGTGAACAAGGCGAGCGGAGAGGTTACATTCAATTGGAAAAGTGGAAGATGGAATCCTTCTGAAGAAATCACCTACTCTGTCAGGGCCGTGCCATTCTCCGGCCATCCAGGG
>WJJU01000901.1 GCA_014729595.1 Chitinivibrionales bacterium | reverse complement strand
TACGAGATCTTCACTGGGACCGGATAAAAGTATGGCGTTCTGCTCCTTAACGACTTTAAGATCGAGTTGTCGAAGTAATTGAGGGGCGATCGACGGAATAACTTCGGCTTTGATATGCTTGAGCGGGAGGAGTACTGTTTTGTTCAACATATCGGATTGACTCCTCCTTCGTTGGCCGACAAGAATGATATTGCCCTTTTCGGCAAAAGCATATCGCGTCCCCCCGAAGAGCACGTCAAGAGCCTCGGCCGGCGGCACGTTTTGGAATCTGGCGGTTATCGTTACGTCGCTCGGATCGTTGAATACAACCAGCTCCATCCCCGATTGGTTCGCAATCTCTTGAATAACATCCGAGAGTTTCACCTCAGTTACGTCGACGCTGATCAAGTCTTTTGATGCCTCTACGAAAAAGTCTCCCGGTTCGCCGGATTCTTTTCGTTCATGCCGTAGCGGTCGACTCTTCAGTACCTGCATTACATTTCCCCGACTTGCCACCCGAAAGCCGTTTGCATGCAAAATTGCCCGAAGTCCTTCTTGAACCGGCACATTCATTAATATTCCCGAAACATTTCCCTCGATGCCGTTATCCATAACAATGCTGAGATGAGCTTTCTCCGCGACCGTGGCCACAAATTCTTTCACGTCGATATTTTTCATATCAATCGAAATTCGCCCGCGCCGGAACGACATCTCGAACTTGGAGGGAGGAATGGGACGGCGAAGGCGGTATACGGTGCCCTCCCGAACAACTTCCAACTGATGAGCACGCGCAAGGCTCTCCAAACCCTCCATAACCGGAGCGTCACTTAAATGAAGCGTTACCTTGCCGGTAATACCCGAGTCAAGCACGACACTGAGATTGTTCGCCCGTGAAATCATACGCACAGCGTCGCTGATGTCGACCTCCTTCACATCGATCCACAAACGAGCCGTGTCTGGTTCTTCCGAGAAGACGGGTGCCCGAAACATCGCCAGCGCCACTACAATACAAGCAATTGAGCTTAGATTCATATTTGTCTATCCGTACTAAGGATGGTGCCGTCACTATCTTGCACGCCGCTTCGAGATCGCTGCTAAGCGGCTGAAGTAAATGGTACAATGAACACGAAAGAGCTGTCAATGGTTGTGCATTACCCGCCTCAAGACCGGCCCTCAGGTGTTGTTTGCGTGAACACGGAGTGAAGTACCGACGCAGTATCGATGCTTCGATAGACAGTTTCCGTCCGAAATGGTACACTTAAGTAGTACTGGTCGCGTATAGCTTGACTCGTGGGCACCGAGGATACCGACCCCGCTTTGCGGGATCGCAGTACCCGCGGCGACCTCGATCAGGAGCGGCTTGGTAATTTGGAACAAAGACTAAGGATTCCCGATACCATAATTGCCGGTAGTGGAATCCGGAATCGTCTAAGGTTTCGGGTTCAGACGGTACTTTTTAGCGCACTGGAGCACTCTAGCCGGATGAAGCGGAACCAAGACTGACCGTTTTCGGCTTTGGGGAGGACGCCGGGCGCCGCTCAACACTTTGCGAAGCTGAAGCGATAGGAGACCGCGCGTCGTCACCGCGGTCGAACCGACAATAGTTCATGAAACAATTGTTTGATACGGATTCGAGAAATAAATGGAAAGAAAGCGTTTTGGAGTAGTTGACGGCCAAATAGCAATCGCCTCGGAACCCGAACATGCCTATCTTTTGGAAAATACGGTTCTGTTTGGGGAATGCGTATGCCGATCTTGCAAGGACATGCTGGACATGCAGATCGGCCTCGACGTTTCGACCCTGGCCGAGCAGCCTTTCTCTTCACCGTACCGAATAGTATTGTATGCTACTTTCTTTGGTAAAATCAGCGGGCAGTATGCAATTTCTTTGGCGGAAAAAACGGCTTTGTCTCTTATTGGCGAATATGACTTTGAGGCGTCGGCGGAGTATGTGCGCAACCTTCGACCTACTTTCTCGGGGTTGCTTATGGAGCTGTTGAATGTTTCCGCCGGTAGAGCTTTGCTGGATCTTCAAAGCACCTTTGGACGCTTGACCGTTCTTCCGCCGACGGTAGTGTACGGAGAGATACAGTTCCCCCCCATTCGATCCGCTTCGGTGCGGATCACCAGCAGTTTCGGTGATATGCTCTGCTCTTGTTCTCTCGATCTAGCCAAGGTAGCGCTCGGCAGAGAGATCGACGCCGCACGTAAAAAATTGACTTTGCTCAACGAATCGCAAGACGCGATGCTGGTCAAACCTCGCGACTTGCCCAACGCCCGATTTCAGGCGATGTACAAAGCTTTGGCGGAGGCGGGGGGAGATTTTTACGACGTTGTTGAGATTTCGAGCGAAAAATACGCCTACTTTTTGGCGGACGCTTCCGGGCACGACATCGCAACAAGCTTCGTCACCGCTCAATTGCGGGCGCTTCTCAGGCAAAACTGTTACGGCGACAAAGCCCCTATAGACAGCATGAGAATGGTAAACAATGTACTGGGAGGCCTTCTTGGTGCATTCGACTACGTTACGGCCTGGTATCTTGTGCTTGACCGAAAAAAAGGCGTGCTGCAAGCCATAGGTATGGGGCATCCGCCATTCCTTTTCGTCCCTCACGCGGGTGAGGCCCGACTCATCGAGGGCGGCGGCGTTATGCTGGGAGCGTTCCCCGATGCTGATTTTCCAATATTGGAGATGCCGGTTCAACCGGGAGATCGCATTTATCTCTATTCCGACGGACTCGTTGAGGGTAACGGCAACATCATGTGGAGCGAGGGTGCTCAAATGCTTCTGTCGGATATCGAGCAACTTAGGAGTCTGCAGCTTGCCGATGCAATCATATCGCTCTGCGAAATCGCATTTCCCGAGGGTACGACTCCGCGGGACGACATTGTCATTCTTGGTATCGAGGTATAATTGTGGGAGATAACAAGACCGTTCAAGAAGTTACAATGATTTCGATGACTTTCTCTTCCACCGTCGAGAACATCGAACGCGCAGTTCTTTACACTTCAGACTTCGTCGCCCGTCTCAAGAAAAGCATCGACACCTTCGGGCTTCGTCTTGTGCTCAGCGAGGGCATAACCAACGCGATTGTTCACGGCAACAAAGAAAATGCCGCAAAGCCGGTCTCCGTCAAGATTAAACTGACCGAAACCCGCATCACCATTTCCGTCAAGGACACCGGCGGAGGATTCGATTGGCGAAGCCGGGTAACCGAAGGCATGCCCGAATTCGACAGCCCTCGCGGGCGCGGCGTCGCTCTCATGCAGGCATACGGCTATGAAGTACAATTCAACGACAAGGGCAACATTCTTACATTAACCCGCAAGCTCGATCCGCACCCCGACGAACCGAACCAGTAATGGATTGAGTGCGGAGAAGGTTAAGGCGGTGGAAAGTCAGCGGAGGCGCGGCATTTATTGACTTGCGCCGTAAAGCAAGTCTCAACAAGTCAATCGCCCTGAAAACCGAGTCCAGTCCAATGTCATTGCCGGGGGTGAAGAGTATACGAACCTAAAGGATCGCGCAAACGGACGCTTTCTTTCGAGATGCTCGCGACTCGTTGACCGAACAACGTGTCCCCTTTACGAAGAATGTGGGTCTTGAGCGTGGATTCATGTTCTACCATCGCCAACGTGTCGGCGCCGATTAGTATTCCCGTTAGAACAAGCGGTTCCCTGCGATACTTTCCGTCAACCGGCTCTCTATGAGCCTTTTGCCTCTTACGCTCATAGTCTTTGGTTCGAAAGGGGGACGTTCTTATATCAATTTTTGTCGGCGCCGGACGGTCTTTCGACGCGGTAAGAGCTTTTGTCACTTTGGCCGGGAGAGACGGTTTTTCGTCGAGGGGTGCATCTTTTTCGGACGCACTCCGAAAAACGTGGTATACTCTCGCCGACTCGCAGAGCATAATGATACTTACCGCCGCCAGAAGCACGCCGACAACGTACCGAGGAATACCGTCACGCCTCATCCACCGCTTCCTTCCATCACGATACAGGTTACAAGCAGGCGGCCGTTGACCTTGCCCCCTCCTTGGGAGGGCACTTGCACCGACACTGCGTCAATGCGCATCCATTGCGGATATCTCTCGAGATCGGCGACGAACTCGGCAAGACGCGGATAGGTGCATGATACCTCGAAAACAATTGGATGCTCAACATATCCCTTCGATCGGGATTCTCGTCTGAATTCGGTTTTAACAAAACGGACTACGCCGTCGCCGCGATTTTCCGCACACTGGTATATCACCCGCAAAATGCTGTAAAGGTCCCTTGTGGGGGGGTTATCCGCATAACGTTCTTCGAGCTTCTCTCTAAGACGGTTTTCTATCTCCGCATACCTCTCCAACAGCCTTTTCCGCCCCACCTTTCCGTCAAGCGAGCGCAGACGGTAATCAATCTCCGACCGCCGGTCTTGGACGGACATCCACGAGGGACCGATATACCTGCTC
>WJJU01000900.1 GCA_014729595.1 Chitinivibrionales bacterium | reverse complement strand
GGCTTCTTCGGGGCCGGAGGACTCGGTATCGACCATATTACGCGTGCCGTAGAAGGAATACGCAAGAGCTTGCCGGAAGGTGTGGGCTTTGGGGTAAATTTGCTGCATGGAAACAAAGAGGACAAAACGGTTACGCTTCTCTTGGAAAAGCGGGTCCGAAATGTGGAGGCCGCCGGCTATATGCAGGTGACGCCTGCTTTGGTGCGGTATAGAGTTACAGGGCTTAAACGAGATCGGAATGGGGCGGTAGTTGCGCCCAACAGAATAATTGCAAAGGTATCACGGCCCGAAATCGCAAGGCGCTTTCTCTGTCCTCCACCAAAAAAGCTGATTGATAAGTTGCTGGGGGAGGGCATGATCAGCTCCGAGGAAGCCGAGCTTGCGGGCAAAGTATCACTTGCTGCTGACCTTTGTGTCGAGGCGGATTCTGGCGGGCATACCGATGCGGGGGTGGCGTACGTGCTGATGCCGGCGATGATCGGACTTCGAGACGACGCTATGAATGAATTCGGCTATACCGAGATGATACACGTTGGGGCCGCCGGGGGAATCGGCACACCTCATGCCGCAGCCGCGGCGTTTATTCTCGGTGCCGATTTTTTGGTGACGGGGTCGATCAATCAATGTACGCTTGAGGCCGGAACGAGTCCCGAAGTCAAGGATCTTCTTCAAACTCTTGACGTACAAGACACGGCTTACGCACCCGCGGGCGACATGTTCGAGATGGGAGCGAAGGTGCAAGTCGTACGCCGAGCTGTGTTCTTTCCGGCCCGAGCAAATAAATTATACGAGCTGTACACTCGGTACAACGGCTTGCATGAACTCGACTACAAGACCAGAATGCAGTTGGAAGACAGGTTTTTCCAGCGGTCCTTCGACGACATCTATCGGGACTGCATGGAATTCTATCCGGCGAGCAGGATTGAAGAAGCCGACCGGAACAGTAAACTGAAAATGGCTTTCGTTTTTCGATGGTACTTCGGGTTTTCTACACGAATGGCGTTGCGGGGAGTGTTGGACCAGAAGGTAAATTGGCAGATACATTGCGGTCCGTCACTGGGCGCGTTCAACCGGTACGCCGAGAAAACAGGCCTTACGGATTGGCGAAATCGCAGAGTCGGCGAAATTGGGGAGGGCTTGATGGAAGAGACCGCCGATTTAATGCAGCGAAGGCTTCTTGGAATATGTTCCCGCGGGAGCGTGCATTATTAAGTAACCTTTGAATTCGGCCGGCCCAGAGCAGAAAAAGCATTCGCCGCCTATGTCTAAAGGGTTAATAAAGCTGAATTGCCGAGTGCGCATCGCTATCCGTCTCTTCATGATCGGCGTCGTAACCTTCCCCCGCCGGCCCTTGTGACTTTCTCGCCGTCTCTATCGCCGTGACCAAGCGCTCCAATGTTGGATTTGCCATGAATCCCTGCATGTCCGCTTGGCCGAAGGAGAAGTTGAACTCCGCCTCGATTTGCGTAACCATTTCGGCTAGATTCGCCGAATCGACGCCCATTTCAAACAAGGATTGTTCCATGTCCAGTTCAGACGGCGGAAGCTCGGTAACTTCGGACAACGCTTCCCGTACATACTGAGCCACACCGCGGGTACTTGGACATGAATTGTCGAGATTGTCGGTGCTCACGATTTCCTCCTTATCGATCTTTCCCTAATCAGGATTGATGATCCATTTGCGGTTTTTCCCCAAGAAGGGGAGTGTGTATCACTTTGAGGCCGGCGTCAGCCTCATGCTTTTTTAAAACCAACCGCCTTGCGTTTTCGATTAGCATCGGGTCGGCTTCGTTATCCGGCTCGGTGATTTTTCGACGCAAAATGGTGTTGAAAACTTTCAGGTACTCCTTGACTTCGCCTATCGACCATCCTTGCCTAACTAAATAGAACATGTCCCAGAGTTCGCCGTCCGGGACGTAGATGGAGTTGTCGACGGATATCAGTTGCCGTTCCATAAGGTCACAAGCCTGGGCGGATCTCATAGTTGCATGCGACCAGTTGAAGTTGGATCCCTTGATTCCTACTTCACGCCGCTTCTTCCAAACCGGAGCCACGGAGTGACACGCCCAAAGATTTGTCTTATAGAAGTCGGGGGCGGCTTCTTGCAGCATGTCGCTGGTCTCTTGAAATGTTTCGGGGGTTTCACCGGGGAAGCCGGCGATTAAGCTGGCGAAAATCGTAACGCCCGCCTTTTTGAATGCACGGATTGTGCGATAGATCTGTTCGCGCGTAATCTTCTTGTTCATCGCTTTCAAGATCGAGGGGCTTGCGGATTCCACCCCCAAAAAGACGCAATCGCATCCGGCCTCGGCCATTAACCGCGCGATTTCGTCGGTTGTATCCCTGCATCGAAAGTAGCACGCCCACTTGAAGCCGTATTTTTTGCGAATCATCAGGTTTACAAGATCTTCAAATCTTTTTACCGGGACGTTCAGAGTATCGTCGATAATATCTATCCACTGCAAACCGCTCTCTCGTATGGCGTCCAAATCTCTTTCGATATCATTTACGTTCATGC
>WJJU01000899.1 GCA_014729595.1 Chitinivibrionales bacterium | reverse complement strand
TCAGTCATACGCGCGCGGGCCGCATGTCATGCGATTCCCATCGACTTGGTGTCACCGCCGGATGTCCCGCCATTCAGACTGCCCGACGTACCCTCACCTTCGGCTGCGTTTTCTTGCGAACGGGGGCCGTTCATTTGCTCCCGGCCGAGGCCGGAGGTTCGACGGGCGGTCGGTACCCGACCTTCGTTTGCGCCGCCTTGCTGTACAACGTGGGCCGCCTCATGCGCCATCAGCTTGAGATCGCGGCGTGACGTGCCGCGGCCAAGCCATATATGGTTCTTATGAGTAAACGCTTTCGCTCGCAAGTCCTTATTGCTCTCGTGGGCTCGACTGTCGGCATGGACGCGGACATGGCTTAGATCCACCCCCAAGCTTCCCTCCAGGCGCTCACGAGTGTGTGGCGACAAGGGCTCACCGCCGTCGCGATTCCGCACGGCCCGGGTTGCAACGGCATTCTTCCGCTCTTGCTCCGGGACGCTACGCACGGCTTGGGTCCGACTCCGTTCGGCAGGGGTCTCTGAAACGGTGTCATCCTTCTGCTCCTGTACGGAATTCCGTTCTTCCGCCATCCCTTCGCTGTCGCTGGATTGCGCACGGACGGTCGCCGTCCCGCCGCCGTCGTGACTGTCCTGTTCCGAAACGGATTCGCTTTCCCGGGCTTGCGCGGACCGCTCCTGCGTTTCTCCTTCATTGAACGCACCATTCGCTTGACTTTGTACCGCGCTTTCCGCCGGTGGTTCCTCTACCTCTTCCGGCTGTTTTTGCACGGAGCCGCCGGGCGACAGCGATCTTCGTTCGCCTTCCCGCTCTTCTTGCTCCTCGACCGATTCCTCCGATGTAAGTTGGGCTGCGAGTTCTTGGACTTCACTGTTTTTCTCCGGCCCGCGTTGCGTTCTGAGACCGCCGGCGGGGATACGGGAAATGGCCGGCGCTCGCTTTCCGGCGACTACATGATCGGCTACGGTATCCGCTTCCCGCTCATAGGGATCTCCGGCGCGACCGACCGTAACTTTTTTTTGCACCGGCGCCGCCAAGGGTACGGCGGGGGATCTTTGATTGCGGTAACTCAATTTCGATCGGAAGGTCTTTTTTTTGTCGACCGGTTGAGGAGCTTCTTTTGAAAATTCGGGTTTGCCGGCACCCGCCGGCTTTTTGCATTTGTTCTTTGGCTTCGCATGTTTAACCATTTGATAATGTCCGTGTATTGCGTTTTACCTTGCCGCTTCAGGGCCGCCATTGTCGGAAACTGAACACTGCGCGGTTGTTGACGAGATTCGAACGCGACGTGCGGGGTGGGATTGCACCGCGCCGGGATGTGATCCGTGTTCCCAACCGCATGATAACATCGTTTTCCCCGCTAATCGTTTGCGTTCTGAGCGCCCGTTCGGGCCGCCCCCATCGCCGCCACGAAGGTGGCCGGGTGAAACGAGTGGCTTGAACCCCTCTTCCCCAAAAGTTGATCTCGGCACGAATGTCACTGGGAATAAAACCCGGCACGCGCACCGTCGCACTCCCGCTTCCCGGATTCCGCTCGGAAACACCGGCTCCGACGATATCACTCTTCGGCACGGTGTACCGATCGCGATAGCCACTCGCCGTCACCTTGAACCGCACCCGCGCATTGGCCCGCCGTCCTCTCAAGCGTCCCCATTGCGCCCGCAGCCAATTCTCTACCGATAAAAAGGCCTGAATATTGAGGTTGCGAGTCATAGGTACCATGTTCCACTGTCGCGCCGGTCCGCCGAATTGATTCCCGATAAGATGGCCCCCATGCCATAACCGCGGCGTCGCGCTGGGTTGGCCCCGGCGAAGCCGATGCTCAACTTTACCCAGATTGCGGGTACGACGCAATGAGGAGCTTGCGGCTCTTCGAATGCGGCTCACCAAGGAACGCTCCAAACGGCGTAACCTCGACAAGCGTCGACGGATCCTGATTTCGACCCAATTGGGACGGTAGGCTATAGGGCCTAAGGAACGGAATTCACTTTCGCCGTAGGCATCATAGCCGGCCCCTTCCAGCGCTGCGCTTGGTGTTTGTCTTCGCGGGGCACTGTGCCTGATCACGGCAAGCGTACCAGCACTCACTCGTCCGCCACGCGAGCGTCGTAGCCGGGCTTCACGCCCCCCGCCGATCTCTTCTTCGTGCACTTCGTATGTGGGAATATTCTCGGGAGCGGAATTCACGATATTGACATTGTATCGGCCTCGGCCGCGACGCTGCAACCTCAATCGTCGTATTCGGTACCGAACTTTAAGATAGGTCATCAGGGCAAGCAACCTGACTTTACCAATGCCCCGGCGCAGGCGTTCTCTGATAATTCGTGCAACAAGTCGCTTTCGGCGTTCGCGCCGCGCGGCATTCCCGCGCCCCCGCCCACGGTCTTCCCGTTCACCCCTTCTCCGCCGTCGACCACGACGCCCGGCTCGCCGTCGTGCGCGTCGTGCAAGCCTTCGAAACCAATCGGCAATCCGCCGAAAAAAGCTTCCCACCCGAGAAAGCATCCCCCCGGCACGGCTTCCGGCTCGTCTGAACATGCGGCCGATTCTACGAATAAAGCCCAGTATGCGCGGCAAGAGCCTTCCCACCATGCGCACCACCCGCATTACATTGCGTCCGACAACCCGCAAGACATTCGCCACTTGGCGGATTACGGTAACTACGGTGGAAGTACCGGCGGTAAAAAATGCAAGTATCGCGTCAATCAAAAAGCTTCCGGCAAGCCGTCCCAACGATTCCCCGAGCCTATCTTCCGGTCCCTCGAATAAACGCATCATCCTCTCGGCCATACCGGCCCCGATTCGCCCTACCGCCGAGAGCGCCGTTCGAATAGCGGACCGGATGAGGTCGATGATTCGCATTGGATGCCGAAGCAAATCACGGCCGGCTTCGAGCAGAGCGCTGAAAGTGCCCACGGCGCGGTTACGCAACGAGGCCAAAAACTCACGAATCATGGCCATAAGATCACTGAAACGCACGCCCAGAGTGTTCAGAAACGTACGGATCTGCGCCGGCAGTTCCCATAATTGACGTATGGCTATAAATGGCCCCGCAACCGCATCCCACACACCCAGGAACAACCCGCGCAAATACCCATAAGCAAAACCCGGGCTCATGCCTGATATGATCTTGGCGATCTTATTGGAGACATCGACCTTCCGCCGTGTGGCGAATCTTTGAACACGCTCCAAGAAGCCCAGTACCGCCGAGCGGATGAATGGCCAGAGCACCCCCAACGCAAACATCGACGGAATGGCACGAATAGCACGAATCAACACCCACAAAATGAAATCGATAATCGGGCCCTTTATGCAATCGGGGACAACACGCCACAGGGTTCCCATTAACAGCCCGGGAATGCCGAACGGATTAACGGCGACGGCGATAATTTGGCGAAGCACATCGATGATTGGTTGAATGAATCTGATAAGTCGACGAAACAGCCTTCGCGCATTACCCGCGACCCACCGCAGGCCTCGACGAGCCCACGTCACCATACGCCGGAAATTTCCGGCAATAAATCGTATCACCCGTGCGAGTGGCGCGAAAATACCACCACGCAGCCGCCCCGTAACGGCCTGAATCCCACCGGAAATTCTTCCCAAAACACTAAGAAAC
>WJJU01000898.1 GCA_014729595.1 Chitinivibrionales bacterium | reverse complement strand
GTCGCGGAACCGTCACTCGACTACCACTACTTCGAGAATTGTCACCTTCGGTTCTGATCATCAAGGAGTACCGGGCAGCGCCCGTTTCCATTGTGTTTCCTGTTGATTGCTGCTCCTGAAAGCTGTGCCCCGCGCTCTCCGAGAAAGGCGTAAGCGTGCGACCAAGGTATGGTCCACATAACGCATCGGGCCTATTTTTTCAGTTGAGAAGGTAGGTGAACCTTAGTTTTTCGATGGATACAGTGGTGTTGCCTTCGGGTCCTGGCCGTCATTACGTGCTTTGTGCCATTGAACCGGGGTTAAATCGGTTACATCCGCATTTTCGGGTCGAATCACTAAGCGCATTAGAACGTCAGAGAGGTATTCGTGAGGATCGATATCGTTAAGCTTACAGGTGGTTATGATAGAATACAAAATAGCCATCCAATTAGCGCCATCTTCAGAACCCGCATGGCCCCAGTTGTTGCGCCCAATGGCAAAAGGACGAATGATGCGCTCATCTGCGCTATTATCGATTGGTAGATCTCCCGAGTCAAGAAATCGGGTAGCCTGAGTCCAGTTACTGAGGAAATGATTGATTGCTCCACCAGTTGCCGACTGAGGCAAAACCGCAAAGCCTGGATTGACCAGTAGCGCCTTTATTTGTGACATGATCCGCCGGCTATACTTCTCGCGCAATTCTCCGCGGTGCCCGTTAGATAGCCGCTTTTCCGCCGCAAAGCGCTCAATGCGGTAGAGTTGGCCGATTTTGATCAGAATGCGGTCATGAAACTTGACATGACGACCGGTTTTCCGTGCTTCAACAAACTTGCGGCGTATGTGTACCATACATCGCTGGTCGATGAGCCCCAAGGCCTTTATTGCCTTATTATAAGAAGGGCAATCATCAACCATAAGGTAGCCACCCGGTTTGCTGCCGGCAAGGAAATCAAGCGCGGCCTTCCCGCTACGGTGCCTGTTGTAAATAAATGCCGCCGTCCGGCCGTCACCGCTGAGGCCAATCCACATATAGCCACTACGCCGCCGGCCGTCTATAACCACATCCAATGGCGTTTCATCCGCATGCTTGATACGACTGGCACGGTACTCATGAAGAAGAGCACGATGAATACGCTCAAGCAAACCGCAAACCCGCCGCACCCATGAAACCAGCGTCGAGCGGGTAAACCAGATCCGGCTTTCATGGAATATCTGTCGCTGGATTCGATAAAGAGGCAAATGGTAGAGGTATTTGCTCAACATGACAAAGGTTAAAAGATGCGGACCGGCCAATCCTTTGGGGATTGGAAGCACGACCGGTTCGGCAATGCTGATTTCATCTTTGCAGTGCTTGCAGGCGAGTATAGGACGAATGTAGCGTGTAACTCTGTATTTGGCGGGAACGCGTTCAACAACAACGTGCTCCTTTTGTCCAATAACTTCCTTGAGGTGTCCCTTTGCGCAGCGTTGCTCATCTTCGGTAACCTCAATCACCTTTTCCTCAATAAGCTCTTCCGGTATTGCGTTACGGCCTGAGTGCTTACGTCGACGACGGTAGGACTTTATTTCAATAGTGTCTTGCTCTATCTCTTCACTTTGCCGCTCTACCGTCAATGCCTCATCAAGTAATGCATCCATCTCCATTTGCAGCGCATCCAATTCGGTCTGATCACCGAGTTTTTCCGAGCTACGGCCATAATGCTTGGCAACAAGCTTCTGGTATTTCTCGGTAAGCTTATGATACGCCATGATCAAATCCCACGAAAGCGCACGTAGTTCTTCTGGGTCACGGGGAAGATCACGTTTGGAATTGATATTTACCGTTTTCATACAGGTAATAATATAAGTAAATGAATGCATTCGCGCAAATGTAAATGCTTAGCCGGTGGCATCACTCAGTCGAAAACGTTTGCGACGCTGCGACCCAGCCAGATCGATTCCTTCTAAAATGAGAAGTAGGCGGGCAAAATCAGTTTCGGTTTGGGCGTCGCTGCAATCGTAAGAGAATCGGCCCTGCTCTAATCTTTTGCTATAAATGCAAAAACCCGTGCGGTCCCAGACTAAAACTTTGACCATCGTAGCCCGACGGTTAAAGAAGACAAACAAATGACCACTAAGCGGGTCTGCCCCTAATAATTGCTCGACACAACCGGCAAGACCGTCGTAAGACTTGCGCATGTCCACCGGTTCGCGGCATACAAAAACTCGAACAGTTGGTGGGAAACTCAACATGGCCGTAGTCCTGATACGACTCTTAAAACCGCCTCAACCTGTTCTTCGGACGCACCGGTAGACACGGAGACCTGAACCCCATTGGGGAAACGGACATCGCAAAGCCCTGAAGCAAGGCTGAGTACGCCAAGATCGCTAAACGATGCAGTGGTGGGTTTCGTATCTTCCGCTAAGCTGTAACGCTTGCGCCATTGGTAAAAAGTGGAACACCCGATAGAGTTTTTTGCACAATAATCACGTACTGTGAGACCGCTACGCTGGTGCTGGTTGAAATGCCGGCGGACATGGGTGTAGTACCCGGAAAATAATTTCTCATTATCGCCGGAAAAAAGATTCCCATTCGGAGCAGAGCGAATGTGGGTGTTGGATGGAAGCATAGATCTCTTTTTATGGATTATAGTCTATCAG
>WJJU01000897.1 GCA_014729595.1 Chitinivibrionales bacterium | reverse complement strand
GCGTGAATGGCCGTCCAAAGCTGCCGTTCATCCGCATAATCACCTATCAGATGCGCGGCTAAGCGGGTACGAAGCATCTTTCCGTTGCTCTGCGTGCCAAGCGCGGGAATGGTTTCAGAAATATCAGGAATTCTTCCCAGCCGCTCTGCTATAAAAGCTTCGGTTTTTACTACCAACTCTTCGCGCGCCATCCGCACCCCGCCTTCCACCCGGCCGTAGACAATCCTCAACGAAGAAAAAAGGACGGATTCACCCACCGGGTATCTCGAATAATTCCTCATGAAGATAGTAATAATCGCCGCCGTCGTGGGAAACCTTGGGCAATTTGGTACTATGTGGGGTCGACAATTAGAAGAAATTTGATGAATTGGGGTTGAACAAAGCTAAATCATTAGGTTGTTACCAATCAACAAGTGGGATTTTAGGGCAAGCACGTATAGGAAAGACCCTCCCCCGCTCTTTCTCTTAGCGCACTCAAGGCCGGACGGAGACCACCGCGGTCTATAGAATCCGGTGAATGCCACAATCTCAGCCGCGTTTACCCGGATGAAGCCGGCAAACCATAATTTTGGTAAGTCCGCCATTTATGCGGAACCGCGAACCAGTTAGGAGCAGACCATGAATAATCTAAATAAGAGTGCTCATGCATTCCAGAAAGCCCGAGGCTTAATACCCGGGGGGGTCAATTCGCCCGTCCGCGCTTTCGCCGCCGTCGGAGGTACCCCCCCATTCATCGTGTCGGGTCGTGGCGCACGCATTGTGGACACCGACGGCAACGAATACCTCGATTTTGTTGGATCATGGGGTCCCCTAATCCTTGGTCACGCTCATTCGGCCGTGGTCAAAGCAGTTCAGCAAGCCGCCTCACAAGGAACCAGCTTCGGTGCGCCTACGGAGGCCGAAACCGAACTGGCGGAGTTGATGGTCGCGATGGTTCCTTCGGTCGAGATGGTCAGGCTTGTTAATTCAGGTACCGAAGCGACAATGAGCGCCGTACGTTTGGCTCGGGGGTTTACCGGCCGAGAGCTTATTGTCAAATTCGAAGGCTGTTATCACGGTCACGGCGACGGTTTTCTTATTGCCGCGGGATCGGGCGCCGCCACATTGGGTGTACCGAATAGCCCCGGCGTGACCGCGGGGACCGCCAAAGATACCCTTCTGGCCACCTACAACAACAGCTCGTCCGTTCAACACCTGTTCGACACCTATGGTGGCTCGATCGCCGCCGTCGTGGTGGAGCCGGTGGCGGGCAATATGGGGGTTGTTCCACCTGCCCCGGGCTTTCTCGAAAGCATTCGCGAACTGACATCCCGCCACGGATCTCTGCTCATTTTCGATGAAGTGATGACTGGGTTCAGACTTGCTCCCGGCGGAGCGCAGGAACGCTATGGAGTAACGCCCGACCTCTCGACGTTCGGTAAGGTTATCGGTGGTGGCCTGCCGGTTGGGGCCTACGGCGGACGACGAGACATCATGTTGAAAGTAGCGCCTACCGGGCCGATCTATCAGGCCGGCACGCTGTCGGGTAATCCTTTAGCAACGGCGGCGGGCCTTGCAACCCTGCACACTATTCGAAACGACCCGGGTTTCTACGAGAAACTCGAACGCAAAGCAGACCGGCTTGCGGCGGGGCTGAGCGAGAGTATCGAGGTCGCGGGGATTCCCGCATTCATAAATCGGGTTGGCTCAATGATGACCCTCTTTTTCAATGAAAGCGGCCCGGTGACCGATTATACTTCTGCCTCCAAAAGCGATACCGCACGGTATGCACGGTACTTTGGGGCTTGTCTGGAGCAAGGTGTATACCTTGCCCCCTCGCAGTTCGAAGCGGCTTTTGTGTCGTCGGCGCATACCGATGATGATATCGAACGGACGATAGAGCTGTCGCGCCAGGCTATGAGCGGATTATAATCCTGAGCTATCCATGAATAGGCCGACCTTTCGGTAAGCTCTTCTAAGGTTGAACATATAAGGAATGTAAGACCCCGTCCCAACCTCTTCCTCCCGCCTCTATTAGAGGTACGAATTTTGCTAAGCAATTGCAAGTTTAGACATAAGGAGGACATAGGGGTTGTGTATGAATCGTGGGGAACGCCAAGCTGTCGCCCCCAAAAACATGAGCCGCGAAGAAGCTCGCTTCCGTGCTGAAACTAGTATCGATTCAATCCGCGAGGCTCTTCTCATTCTCGACAACTCCCTGCGCACAGTTTCCGCCAACCGCATCTTCTACGGTCTGTTGAAGGCAACCGCCGAAGATATCGAAGGATACCCTATTTTCGAAATTGGGAACCGCCAATGGAAATTCCAACAAGGTAGAAGACTTCTCAAATTACTCCAGCCGCGCGGAGCCACTCGCACACATGTCGAGATACGCCACCGGTTCGAGCATATCGGCGGAACCGAGGTGAGGCTGCGGATCGTATAGCGGGCGATCAGCCGGTACGGGGGGTGCATAGTTGGGCCGAAGGGATACCGGGTAAGGGTGCAACATTTTATTTTCGCCTGCTGTAGAAAGGAGAGAAATAGCGGTTTGTGCGCACCGTTTTCTCAAAAGGATTGCTCCCTAAGTTTGAAAGTCACCGTCCGCCCGGCGGCATAAAATCGCTCATAACACAAGACTCATATAAAACAGCGAATCAAAGAAAAGGATCGATTGGATGAAGGTATACATCGTTGAAGACCATGAATCGATGCGGTTTATCCTGAAGCGGTTGCTGCGGAAAAATTTTCCTTCGATAACTACTATTGGTGAGGGCGAGACGGCGGAGACGGCACTTGAAGAGATCCCATCGTTCGATCCGGACCTGATTTTGGTCGACATTTCTCTTCCCGGCATGGATGGGATAGAGCTGATTCGCCGATTGAAACCGCTATACAAAAACCTTTGCATACTGGTTGTTACGGGCCATGAGATCGATCTTTATAGAGAATCCGCCCTGGCGGCCGGCGCCGACGAAATTGTATCCAAGAACGACGATCAAAAACTGCTGAAGTCCATCGGGGCGCTTCTGGAAAAGCGTGAACGGACGAAGGGGTAGAATCGAGAGCGATAGATTTTTGTGGCAAAAAAAACAAAAGCGAGCATGTCTTCGCACCTGCCTTCCTTAGCAGCCATACTGGCTGCGGTGGCGATAACGCTGCTCGACATTTTTTCGCCCCTGGGCTACGGCGTATGGGTCCTGTATATTCTACCGATACTGCTTCTTTCGGGGGTCGGCAGAGAGCGTCAATTGTTTGTAGGCGCGGTGGTTACGGCCGGACTGATGGCCGTCGGGCTTTTTTCGGCACCACGCGGCATCCCTTTTTCCATCGCACTTGCCAATCGCGTAGCCGCTTATCTCGTTTTTTGGATTACCGCCCATATAATAGGAAGTCGCAATCGCGCTCTTACCCGTGAGAGAAAAGCCGCCGAAGAGCGAGATCGCCTTCTGTCCGCAAACCGGGAGCAGAGGGCGTTCCTTGAGCTGGTTCTCGAAGCCGCGCCGGTAGGCATTGCCGTCGTACGCGGACAGGAATATCGCTACGATTACATTAATGCCGCCTATGCACGTATCCCCGGAAAGCCGCCCGACGCTATCCTGGGCAAGACAATCCCACAAATTTTTCCGGACTATGTCGCACAGGGGGGTATGAAAACTATCAACGATGCCGTACGAACCAAAAAGCGAATCGACATACGGGAACTTGAGACATACGTTGGGTTCGCCGCTGAACGCAGGAACGCCTATTTCAATGCTTCATTTGTCCCGCTCGAACCGACGATCGAAAAGCAAAGCGGCTTGCTGATTGTCGCGAACGAAATAACCGAGCTTGTCGCCAACCGCAAGCGAATTGAGGAAACCGCCGCGCGGGATGAAGCGATCCTGAACAGTATTAACGACGGGCTTGTTCTTTTGGCCTCGGACGGTAGCATCAGCTACATGAACGAAGTAGGTCTCAAACTCGACGGTTACTCGTCGATCAGTGACGTACAAAAGGCACTACCGACCTTTGCGGACACGTGGCAAATATTCGACGAAGGCGGCAAGATGCTTGAGGTTGAGCAGTGGCCGCTTTCGCAGGTGTTGAAAGAGAATATCCGTAACCGGGTTTTTCGGGTAAAGCGGACGGATATCTACCTTGACAAGTACTGTTCCTATTCCGGAAGGCCGATTTACGACGATGCGGGCCGTGTCACCGGGGCGGTTGCCACCTTTCACGATATTACACCGCTCAAGCGCGCGGAGAGCATGCTCCGCAAGCGGGAGCAAGAGTACAAAACGCTTGCCGAAAATTCCCCCGAAGTTATCGCTCGTTTCGACCGCCACCTACGCTACACCTACGTTAACGCCTATGGCGAAAAAGTGTACGGCCTGACGCGAGAACAGATCATCGGCAAGAGCAATACCGATCTGGGTATGCCCGCCGACAAAGTAGCGTATTGGAAAGAGCATTTCGAAGAAGTTTTCTATACGGGTGAACAACAGTTGGTAGAGTTCGATTTCGAAAGCCCCACCTTCGGTCTTCAACAATTCTCGTCCCTTTTCGTACCGGAATTCGATCAAAGCGGCGAAGTGGTCTCCATTTTGGCGATTACACGCGACGTCACTGAGAGCAAGCGCGCCGAAGTGGAACTCAGACAAAGCGAAGCGCGTGTCCGAGCGGTTCTGCAATCGTTGACCGAAGGTGTGGTTTTTCTCGACGCCGCGGGGAAGGTTGTCGATGCAAACGCCTCACTACCGCGAATCCTTGGTCACACCCTCGAAGAACTTCTGGACTCACGATTCGATCCGGGCCGGCATATCGTGCGTGAAGACGGGACACCTATGCCCGTTGAAGAACAGCCACCCATCGTGGCGCTTCGCACGGGTCGCGCGGTTTTCAACATAGAACAGGGCGTACCGCGAAACGACGGTACAACGGCGTGGGTATCCGTCAACGCGCAGCCGGTTCGTGACGGTCAAGGCACCGTTATTGGCGCCGTAGCGTCGTTTTTTGATATTACCCAGCGCAAAGAAGCCGAGGAAGCCCTGAAAAGGAGCCAAAATCGCCTAAAAATTCTCAACGAGAATCTCGAAAATACCGTCGTTCAGCGCACCGAGCAGGTGCGCGCGCTCTCCAAAGCATTGGCGCTTGCCGAGCAACGCGAACGCAAACGGTTTTCGTACGTTTTGCACGAAAATCTGCAGCAACTGCTCTTGGGTGCGCGTATGCTGCTCAATCAGCATATCCGCGACCACCAAAAGATCGAACCGAGCGATCACTTCGACGATGTTGCCGAGGGGTTGTCCATAATCGAGAAGGCTTTGCACACCACGCGCTCGTTGTCGATCGAACTCAACCCTCCCATATTGCGCACGCAAGGGCTGGATACCGCGCTTGGATGGCTTGCCGATCACATGAAAAAGAACTACGGTCTCGAGGTCGACCTTCACCTGAACGGCCCCGTCAGCACCATCAGAGATGAAACACAGCTTATGCTTACCCAGATGGTTCGCGAACTGCTTAACAATGTCATACAACATGCGGGGGTGCTTCGTGCCCGCGTTGAAGCCACCTGCGAGGATCGGCGTGCGCGCATAGAGGTCAGCGATAAGGGACGTGGCTTCGTACCCCGCCAGGTTCTGAGGGAAACAACGGAAGAGAGCCGGTTGGGGCTGTTCAGCATTCGTGAACGGCTGAAACTCTTCGGCGGCGATCTTACCATGCAAAGCGCCGTAGGAAAAGGCACACGCTGCGTAATTCTACTGCCGTTCAACCAATAGCCCCCAAACTATCGGTCAGCCTCGAGAGGATGCAGAAGCGTCGGTTCCCAACCATATCTCCGAATATACGCGGCATTGAGCCCCAGGCACTGTTGTGAACGGCACTTGTCGCGATACACACATTGGTGAAACCCGTTTCGTTCGAATTCGCTCCAAAAGGACGGATCGATATGGAGTTGTGGTTGATCGTTGCACAGAACATCACCGAACGGTGCTGTCAGGCATTCAGGGAAATTTTTCACTTCCACTCGTGCACCGCGGCGCCGACATGCGGCAATCGCCTCCCGAAGATGCGGGATCACGGCCGAAAGGGGTGGAAGCAGATCGCCGTTATCGCGCTCATGCATGGACCAGTAGTACCAGAACTCCATCTGCTTCAGTCGTTTAAGATGAGCAAAACGCCCAACGATGGCCGTCAGATCGAGGTAACTTCGTATTGTCACCACGGTATTGGTAATTAAAGTTAGATGGTCGAAGTCATCGAGATAGTCGAGCGCTTTCGCCATCTTGTCAAATGACCCGTGGCGGCCGGTAATTGCATCGTGCGCTAATGCGCTACTTCCCGCGACACTAACAAAGAATTCATCGACCCCGGCATCCAGCAACGCATCGCAATAGGCCGTATCACAAAGATGCATGCCGTGGGTTTGTATCCGGACATGTTCATAATTGGAGTTCTTGGCCTTTCGGACAAGGTCGGGAAGGTCGCGGCGCAACGTTATCTCCGCACCGGTCAACACAATACCACGCCGCCGATTGGTTCCGGTGTTGCCGGCAAGAATTTGATCGAAGGCACCGAGAGGAAGGGGCTGGAGGCGTTTTTTTATACCGCCGATCATACAATGTATGCATGCAAGATCACACCGAAACTCCATCGCAACCGAAACATAATCACTGTGGCTCAGCCGAAGGC
>WJJU01000896.1 GCA_014729595.1 Chitinivibrionales bacterium | reverse complement strand
CCCTATACCCCAGCCGAAGGCCATGGATGGCCGAAGGCGGCTGCCGTAAGGCAGGGGCGAAGCCCCCCGAGCAGGATGCGAGGACCAACGTAACGCCGTTATAGCCCAGCACCCCTTTTGTCCCCCCCATACTTGGGGGGAGACAGCATTTTGTATAGTGAATCCTGTTTCGGGTCGGACCAAGTTAACTTCATTAGAATCAACGGGTTAGCAACAACCGCGCCCTCTTAAATTGACACCCGCCGTGAACACACGCCCCTCGCGTATAGCTTAACACGATGGGACATAAGCTTTTAAGTTGGTGCGACCCGATCCCAAATTCCTACTTTACCTGCATTCGCCGCATGAGATGAAACGCCGGCCGACGGCATAATGATTACCAGCCTGTCCCGAACTAATTCGTCGCGCAAGACCCGTGCGACCCCGCCCTGAAACTTGGTTGCGTGAAACCCGTTTTTTTTCAGGGCATGAAACCGAAACGAATAAAAGGGCACTGCCGAGAAAGACGTTGCTGACATGTCCGGGTGATGTGCCCCAGCGGCCCGACGCGTACGCGGCCCTTCGCGGCGGAACGACCGTGGAAGCAATTTAGGGCAGTCTCGTATGGCGGTTCGTATTCAGACACCGGAAACCCTATGACTACGCCAACGAGATTGCCGAGGGAGCTGAGAGACGCTTTTAGAATTAGCAACGTCGGGGAAGCCCGAGCGAGAAGACCAGGACGTAATCCGCCAAAGTAGGGAGTATGAGGTTTATCCTTGCGGATATGGTGAGAAGGCGCAACGAAACGGACAGGTCGTAACGGTTGGCCTGAGTAGCGGTTCATTTTGAAAGCGACTCTTAGTCGTGATCTACGGCAAGCGCTTCCGGGGCGGAAAAAGTTGTACGGTTAAAGTTGCACCAGGGCATTGGAGGAAAAGGATGGCCTACTCGTCAGTTTTGACTTGACAGCGAGCATTTACACCCAACCGAGACGATTGCCGACAAGCTTTCGGCGGTGCTTTGCAGCCTTGACCGCGTGGATATCGCCACCGAATTTTTCGACGCAAGCATCATACGTATTGCGGCATGGGTTATTGGCGTTCGTAGTACGCAAAAAGCATTGCTTTTCGCGCTTTGGGAACCCACCCATACTCTGCGGAATCACGAACAAAACGGAGAGTATACCTCTCGCCTGGCCACACTCGAAGAGGCGAAGGCGCTGCCGTGGGGGGCGGTATGGAACAAATTCTGCGACAAGCACGATATCCCGACCGGTTTGAGTTGGCTCGAAGTTATTCATAAATATGAAGCCCATACATTATCAAAGGGAGGGTAACTTGTGATGAACGATGGTTCGACGAACACGACATTAGCCGATTTGCCGCCATTTCTCCTGTTGTTCCGCCGGCCTTACCGCCGACGGCTTCCCGAGTCATTGATCGTCTTTGGGGGCCGCGGCGGCACTGTCGGATTTGGTTTCGTGTTTGGGCACCGGCAAGATCGAACCCGCGACCGAATCGAGTACCGCCGGCTCGAAACACGAATATGATCGGTAACCGTCGTCGCACGACGCCTTAACTGCACGGGACGAATCGACAATGAAAAATGCGCCGCGATTGTCAATCGTACCCAATTGCTCTATGTACTCCGACCCATTCATCAAAACCGGAAACGAGATACCGGCCTTGCCGATGAACTTTTTGACCTGTCTCGTGGATCCATCCCAACCGTCCAAGCCCAGAACCCTGAGCCCAAGAGGCCCATACTTTTGGTTGATGACCTCCACACGGGAGGCTCTCTTGCGACAAAATGATCAGCCGTATCCGAGAGTGAACAACATTACATGGCCGTCATCATAATCGCTGAGTCGATGGGTCTTCCCTTCGGTGTCGGTCAGCGAGAAATCGGGCAGCGTGTCGTGCAGACGCGGAGACTGATTGGCATGGATTGTGCATCCGATGAGGAATATTAATGCAAAAGCGATCCGTTTCATGGAAAAGCCTTTCAGGAAAAGTTAACCTGCACTGTGAACAACAATATAGTATTTCCTCACTCTCCCCGGATAACCGTGAAGGCGCCGGCGAGGGGTGATGCTTAAGGGGGGGCTTGCGGGCGGCTCAGAACGGTTTGATTCGCTATTTTCTTTTATGCGCATGAGCGAAGAGCTCTCACCGTCGAGATAAGCGAGTACCCTAAAGTATTTTCTGTTGGAAATAATTGGTCATTTCGTCTGCCTAAAGTTATTGTTTATCATGATTGGCGGCATAATGCGAATCTTTTTCTCGTTGATAATAAGCCTCGTAACCGCTTTCGTTCCTCGTGGAAAATATCAGGATAAGCTCGAGACGCTTCCGACCGTGGCACAGCTTGCCGAGGGCTACGATTTAAACGGGTGGACCTACCAACGCATTCATTCCAACGAGTCCGGCATCGACCACTATTTCTATTCATATCCTTCACAAAATGACACCCTTCCTGTTCTGTTGATGCTTCACGGGTTTAATACCGACGGCCGGATGTTTCAAAAGCTTACCTCCTTGGCCGGTCGATTTCGATTGATTGCGTACAATTTTCCCGGTGAGAGCCGATTCTATCGAGGCAAATTCAAAGACTTTGTATTCTTACTTGATGATTTCTGCGGTGCGTTGGAGATCGACTCCGTGTGTGTGGCCGGTAATTCGGTTGGCGGTGCGATAGCGCTTTGCTACGCGGCAAGCAGTCGGACGCATATAAACCGGCTGCTGTTGGTTTCGTCGGAAGTATTCGGAATGACCGAAGATGACCGTCGGAGAAGCGAGGCGATGGCGAAAAAGCTTCTCAAATACCCCGACTATAAGCTTTACTATCTGCTCGAGAAGACCCGTGCGTTGCTTCGTGG
>WJJU01000895.1 GCA_014729595.1 Chitinivibrionales bacterium | reverse complement strand
GCTGCAATATGAGGATCCGTGATATCGAAGAGAGGATTGGCGGCGGAGTAGCGGTCATCATTCGGTCCTTCGAAAGAAACGGGGGGACGAGGATAAATCGTTTTGCATAGAAAAGCCGCGGGGCGGTAACGATAAGCTTGCGGGCAAAAAAGGGGGGAATCTTGCCAAAAATCAAAAGGTGCGCATTTCGGATAGAAACACCTTGTTTTCCCGATGACCTATCTTGGCCCGACCCCAACTAATGTAATCCCCAACCTTCGACCTCGAATGCTCAATGTTTCAAATAAAAATATATCATACTAAAACTTCGGCCGTGCGCCCGAGGGCGGTAGCAGCTTCATTGTGGGGGGCTTCCTACGGAACCACCGCTTGCCGAATTTGCTGGGTACTCCACCGTTATAGAGCACTGCTTGGAATTGCTTCGCCGGTAGCTTACTGATCTTCACAACCGTCAGGCTGTACGTGCAATCATCAGGAACACCGGAAAAGACATGACCTCACCTTTTTGCGTCGTCTTTCGAACCTCAAAGACCGTCCGGAAACGGACATCGGCAAAGCCCGCCTGCTTTGTCCGTATCTTTAGGTCTTTGCGGTCGAAACCTGTATGTCCCGTGAATTCCGGACCATGGAATGAGCCGTTTTCTTTATCCAAATCCGCGATGCAGAGATAAGCCGGCGTTGTGAGCATTGAACGGAAAGTGCGCAAGATATAGAGAATGTCATCGATATGATGCAGCGTCATCAATGTAAAAATGATATCGAATCGCTCCGAAGGCGGCGGGTCGGTAGTGAGATCGAGTAGTCTCGGTATCAGGTTCGTAGTCCCGCCGGATTCGATTTTTTGCTCCAGAACCTTCAGCATGCCCGGCGAGCTATCACCCATCACGATTTTCGCCAACCGCTCGCCCAGCAGAAAACCGAGTTGCCCGGTACCGCACCCATATTCGAATCCAATCATGCTTTTGGATAGCGGTACCTCTTCGATTATCGCCTTGGCGACCGCCCGTGCTCGCTCCAACTTGGCGGGATCCGCATCCCATGTAGCCGCTTTCCGGTCAAATTCTTCACGCGTCATTACCCGGCCCTACTCTCTATGAATGTGTGCCGTTGGAAGAAGGGTGAAGATTCATCGTATACTTTTGCTTGATTTATGGTTTTGTATGGATCGGCTAAGCCCGCATTGCTTCGTCCTTGGAAGCCGGTGCATCGCGCTCCCACATCGATCCATTTTCGAACGTGTATGAAGGATCTCGAGGGGAGCGCGTCGTATAGTTTTGAGATGGTTTGGCGCCGATCGTTCTATTATAAGGCCTTAGGCACTCTCCACCATTTCCACCCAACCCTTCGGCATCTCTTGCTCCCATGCGTGTATTTCATCGGACGAAAATTCCGCTTTAATCTCATGCAGTACAATATGGCTTGCTTCCTCGACGGTCTTTTCCTCAAGACCGAACTGTTCGCAAACATCTTCGATATACTGTTCCTTCGAAATGGTCGTGACCCCGATCTGATGGCCGCGTAACCGGTTATACGTAAGTGGCTGCGGAAGTTTTGCGGTTATTTTCACCGCAACCGGCTCACTGACGCGACTCACCAAATGGCCTACGATGGATTTGATGAGCGAATCAGCGGTTTCTTCATCTTCTATGCCTTCGACCTGCAACAGGTGTTCTTTCAATATAGTGTAATCCATGTGAACCACCTCGGCTTGATGATATGGGCATGTTCCTGATGCTTTTTAATGCAAATTTTATGCCGAAATGAAATGTGGGCGGTAGAGAATCGACAATTGACGGTCGGCGGGGATAGCGGATAGCGGCAGGCGGGTTATTCGTATTCCAGGCTCACCCGACTCCTCCGTTGCGAAAGCTCTCCCGTATTCAAGCGCGAGCCGGAGAACGGTGTTAATCTTTTTCCCGTACCTGTTACCGGCGTGGCTGAGTATTAGGGGCAAAACATGGGGAAACCGTGACGCTCAATGAATCTTGGTTATTTTTTTTAGGTGTGCGAACACCTTTTCGATTTTGGGGAAGCGGATCATGGAACGTACGGCGGACGGCCTTTTTTCGAAATACAGCTCTCATTATTAAATGCCCGAAAGGCGTCACTTCTCGATCCATGTTTTGCGAAGCATGTGTTGCGTGGGAGTTATTTCCTCTTTTACAGCCATGCGATGTCGAAGGAAGTGTCGAAAGGTTTTGCCTTTGACGGTGATGATTTTGGCGTCTCGTTTCGCCATTGCGGTGAAGGGTGTTCCAGCCCGAGAAACGGTTATGGTTTGTAGGTCGGCCCAAGGATTGTCGGCGTAGACCTCATGTCCGTTCACGGTTATCAGCGTATCGAAAGGCAAGAATCCACAACCGTTGGCGTCACGATAGATACCGGCCACAACCAAGCGGTTACCGCTAACTCTTCGTAGCCTTGGGCGTAGAGAGTTCCCATCGAATCCTGCGGCAAAGGTGTTCCGATATGCCGGTGGAGGGCAGGTCAAGGTGAATTTTGATCGGTTGATCTCGAAGCTGAGGGATGTAGCCGATAGCCGCGGAAGGGTTCACAATCCACGTATCGGAACCGACGTGGATACCCGAAAACAAAGGAACGGAATCATAGGGTCTGGATGCGCTCGGTACAAGGGTATATCCAATGTGGACGGGCGTTCTCTCGAAGAGAAACAGCGACGAATCGATAAACGAAAAGGGTATCGTATCATCCCTGGAATCCAAGGCTACAAGATCGCCGACGTATCGGCTATAGGATATTGCCTTGTATTGCCCAGGAATTTGGGGAGGGAAGCAGAGGGTATCGCAATCATAGCCGTCGCCATCGGGAAAATCGATTGTGACTCGAGGAGTCGTATCCGGATCGGCCTGAAGCGAAGCGGTGATTATTACGGCTGATTCATTCGGCCAAAGCTCTTGCATCGGCCGGTGCACTGGCAATGTGCATCGAAGCGGCGATACGGTGACCGCAAACAGTAATAAGCCGATGCGGCATTTAAGGGTACCCGCGGCTAAACAGGATGAAACCGGTCAAAAAAACACTCCCCGGGCCGAAATGTCGATTTTCTATACCGCATGTTATGATTATTCCGCCTGTTGGTACCTTTTTCCAGCTTACTGTTTTGGTGCTGAAAACGCAATGGCGAATCCTGAGAGTCGAGAGATAGCAGGGCGGGCGCTGAGCGTGAAGTGGGCGCTGAGGCTGTCGAAGTGCCCGCGGCGGCCAACTCGTCTATGTGGAACTTCGCCGACCAGCCCAAGTACACCCCTCGCGTCTGATTGCGTTAATTTCTCCCTCCCTCGCCGACTTCGAGAGCCTCAGCCGAAGGCGGGGAGAAGTAGAAAAGAAATGTTCTTTGCTTAAAGTGCCAAAGCAGAATAAAAGCAGAACAAAATACCGGTTTCCCGCCGCCCGGATACTCGATGCGGAAGCCAAGGTAACCCCCTATAGTGC
>WJJU01000894.1 GCA_014729595.1 Chitinivibrionales bacterium | reverse complement strand
TCAGAGAAATCGGCCTGCCGCCCAATGCACTGGAACTCGAGATCACCGAAAGCCTCGGCATGCGCAATGCCGAAAATACCATCGCCACACTCACCAAACTAAAAAACATGGGTGTGCGATTGTCCATCGATGATTTTGGGACGGGCTATTCCTCCCTCAGCCACCTGAAACGGTTCCCGATAAACACGCTGAAGGTGGATCGCTCTTTCGTGATGGACATCGGCGAAGATCCCGATGACGAAGCGATCGTTGCGCTGATCATCGCCATGGCGCATACCCTCAAGCTTATCGTTGTCGCCGAAGGTGTTGAAAATGACAAGCAATTGGCCTTTCTCACACGACACCACTGCGAAGAGGTGCAGGGCTACTATTTCAGCCCTCCCGTTCCCGCCGAGGAGTTCGAAGCGCTGCTGAATAAACAGCGCCAACCTCCTTCGGCCGACAAAACAAAGGAACAATAGCTCGCCCGCACCTTCCAAACAATGAGCTTGGTAAACCAATGGCCGCGTCCAATCAAAGTGCGACCCGTTACGGTAGTGTTCGTATCGCAATCAAACGGTAGCCGTCAGACAATGGAGAGTACCGATGCATACCATCGACCACGGGACCAAAGAACTCCGAAAGATATTTGACCCGAAAGCGGTTCTCGAGCCGTTGCGTCAAGAGAACGCTCAATTGCGACACATTTTCGAATTTCTCCCCGACGCCGCCTTTGTTATCGATGAGCACAAACGCGTCACCCATTGGAACAAAGCCGCCGAATCCATGACCGGCGTAAAAAAAGAATCACTCCTCGGTACCCGCGATTATTCGCTCGCCTTCTACAAGACACACCGCCCCATACTGGTGGATATGCTGGATCTCGACGACGAAGTGATTCGGCGAGAATACGATTATGTTAACCGCGTCGGTGTTACCATCAATGCCGAAACATTTGTGCCCCATTTCAACAACGGCAACGGCGCCTATATTTGGATTGCCGCCGCGGCCTTGTATGCGCCGGACGGAAAACCCGCGGGCGCCATCGAAGTGGTACGTGACGTCTCCGATCGCCGTCTTGCGGAGAACCGCCTTCGTATAAGCGAGGAACGGTTTCACCAACTGGCCAACAATGTCAAGGATGTATTCCGGCTTTTCGACCTCGAATGGGATACCCTTCTTTTCGTGAGCCCCGCCTACCGCCAAGTATGGGGGCGACCGCCCGAAAAAGCAGGAAACACCCTCGCCGCTCGCTCCGATCATATCCTCGAAGAAGACAAAGCGATCGAAGAAACCGCCTTCACGGCAGTCTGCCGCGGCGAAAAGCCGTCGGCAATCGTCGAATTCCGTATCCGACGGCCGGACCTCACCGTGCGATGGATACGAACCGAGTATTTTGCCGTCACCAACGAAAAAAACATCGTGCACCGCATCGCCGCCGTCAGTACCGACATCACACCGTTCAAGGAAGCCGCCGCCAGAGAACACGCACATCAACAACAACTCATTCAAGCCGATAAAATGGCAAGCCTCGGCGTGCTGGTCGCCGGTGTCGCCCACGAAATCAATAACCCCACCAACTACATTACCCTCAGTACACCGCTGCTGAGAAAAGCATGGGAAACCATCATGCCGATCGTAGAAGAACGTTTCACCGATCTCGATACACCCTGCATGGGCACTAATACCTACACCGAGTTCGCCGGCACCATGGATTACCTGCTCCGCAGTATCGAAGACGGGGCGTCCAGAATAAAACGTATCGTTACCGACCTTAAGGAATATGCGCGATTGGACAACTCCAAAACCGACGAAGAAGTCGATGTGAATAAAATTGTCGAATCAGCCGTCAACCTCATGGGCAGTCACATCAAAAAACAAACAAAATCGTTTTCACTAAGCCTCTCCGACATCCCGGCCCCTTGTAAAGGAAACTTCCAACGGCTGGAGCAAGTAATGATCAACTTGATTCAGAATGCCTGCGACGCACTTACGACGAACGAACAACCTATTCATGTGTCAACGACGGTATCGGACAAAACCGTCGACGTTGTCGTGCACGATGAAGGTAAGGGGATTCCTAAAGATCTCATTTCCAAAGTGCAGGATCCATTCTTCACCACTAAACGCGATTCAGGCGGAACCGGCCTGGGATTATCGGTGACCGCCGGAATTATTCAAGAGCACGGCGGTACCATCGACATCGAATCCAAGACCGGGTTCGGAAGCACCGTTACCGTCAAAATCCCTCGGAGTCTAAAATGATTGGCAACGATACGCGGGCGCCCCTTACCCCCCGGCAACCAATTCTCCTTCTCGATGACGATCTTAACGCTCTGCGGCTTATGGATATGACGCTACGAGTCGCCGGTTTCACCAATATCATCCTCTTTAAAGAAGGTTCCAAAGCGCTGGCGTGGCTCAAAGACAACGAAGTAGAACTGGCGGTGCTCGATATACTCATGCCTGAGCCCGACGGCGCAAGTATTCTGGAGCATTTGAAAACAACCCAACCGGATACGCCGGTAATCATGGCCACCGGCGTAAACGAAATCGATACCGCCGTTCACTGTATCAAAAATGGCGCCTTTGACTATCTTGTCAAACCGCTCGAGAGTGAACGTTTCATCGCCGGTGTCACCAACGCCGTCAAAATGCGACAACTACAGCGCGAAAACGCCCTCCTGTCCCAAACAGTGCTCAAACCGACGCTCAGAAATCCCGATGTTTTCGCCGCTATACGCACCCGCTGCCCCTCCATGCTGGCCGCGTTTCACTACATCGAGGCCGTCGCTCTTACTCCCCACGCCGTTTTGATTACCGGCGAAACCGGCACCGGTAAAGAGCTGGTAGCCCGGGCCATTCATGCGGCAAGCGGGCGAAAAGGTGAACTGGTTGCCGTCAATGCCGCCGGTCTCGACGATTACACGTTCACCGACACTCTTTTCGGTCACCGAAAAGGCGCGTATACCGGCGCCGATGCGGAACGGCCGGGACTCGTGCAAACAGCCGTGAACGGAACATTATTTCTGGACGAAATCGGTGACCTGAATCCTCAATCCCAAACCAAGCTTCTTCGTTTGATGCAAGAATTCGAATACTTTCCCCTCGGTGCGGACCATCCGAAGCGTTGTTCCTGCAGAATCGTCGCCGCCACAAACAAGAACATAAAAGAGTTGGCCGAACTGGAAAGCTTCCGCAACGATCTTTATTATCGACTGAAAACACACCACATCTCGCTCCCCCCGCTGCGCGAACGAAAAAAGGATATTCCCCTCCTCATCGACGGCTTTCTTGAAGACGCCGCACGGGAACAAAACCGAAAGAAGCCTACGTATCCACCCGAACTCATCGATCTGCTCAAAACATATTCATTCCCCGGCAATATTCGCGAACTCCAGGCAATGGTCAGAGATGCATTCGCAATGCACAAGGACGGGACACTGCTCTCCACCGCTTCGTTTCGAGCTATGGTTTCTCCGAATGCCGAAAACCATTCCCGCAAACCGGTGCCCCGTCACCAACACCTTGTCACCTTCCACGACCGTCTTCCCACTCTCGAGCAGGTGCAGGATGCCGTGGTGCGCGAAGCACTCGACCGCTCAAGCGGCAACCAATCGGTCGCGGCCGCTCTTTTGGGTATCACTCGACAGTCACTCAGTTATCGCTTAAAAAAACAAAAACAATCATAACCCCCGTCCTGCTAAAAGTTTGTCCATGGTCAAGCGCCAGGCTAAGCGGAACTCGACGCCCCGTGCTTGCCCGTCGACGACGGGAAGGCCGAAGAGCACGGCGGTCCAAAAAAGAGTACCCATATTTACCATACATTATAAAGTGCCGACGTAACAATAAACCCCCGCAGAATATTCTGACACCGCCACAAAACATACAACACCATAACGCATTAATTTGTAACGCCTAAAGATCCCGATACCGCAAAACGGTGCAAAATATTCTGCGTCACCGCGTTCAAATCCATGTTTTCCGCCTTGTAGTCTAAGTCATTGGCAATTAAAGGATTGTGCTGGTGGCCGCGGGTCGGCATACGAATCGCATAATCAACCCCGGTATGGAAACCACCAGTTCTAAAACATCCCGTATCCTTATCGCCGACGATGAGGTGCGAATACAGTTCTGTGTTTCTCTCGCCCTGCGTATGAGAGGCCATAATGTCTACGAAGCGCGCGACGGGCGGTCCGCTCTGCAAATGATTGTTGAGGAGGAAGCGCGCGGTCATCCATTTGACCTTTTGATCTGCGACGTTCAAATGCCGCACCTTAACGGCGAAGAACTCCTTGAGCGCCTCAAGGTGCTTGGAATTTCTCTGCCGATACTGGTGATTACCGGCTACGGCGAAAAGGAGCTGGTCGTTCGACTCATGCGAAACGGCTGTCGTGATTTTATCGATAAGCCGTTTGACCCCGACGACATTGTGGAACGAACGGAAAAACTCCTTTCCGACACCGCGCGGAATGCCGCACATACCCGTCGAGATTTGCCGGCAGCGACGGCCGGTGAACAGACACGCGCACTCGCCCACGACCTTAATAACCTGCTCTCCGGCGCCGTGGGCTACGCTGACCTTGCGCTTGAGCGCTGCCAGCACGCGGAATGCCTCTCAAACTATCTAAAAAAGATACTCGCCTCAACCACTCTCGCCGCACGTGTCTGCCGGTCGATACTGTCGCGTGAGTTAATAGAGGGAAATGAAGAGCCACTATTGGCGGTTACCGAAGCGGCAACCGTGGTGGAGAGAGCCGCGGCCGCGGTGAAAGGAATAGCTCCGCCCGGCGTTACCGTTTCGGTGGAAGTAAAAGAATGCCAAGTCTGGATAAGAGCCGACGCTCAACTGCTCCAACGCGCAATCCTCAACCTCGCCGTCAATGCCATGGACGCCATGCCCGAGGGCGGCACCCTGGTCGTCTCTTTGTCGAAAGGCGGCGCATGCCGTACCGGCGGCACCGTCCCTATCGAATGTGTAATCGTCTCCGTGGCCGATACGGGTCACGGGTTCGCCGCCGCCAAGATGGATAAAATTTTCAATAAAGGATATACCACCAAGTCCAACGGCAATGGTCTGGGTTTGCCGATGGTGAAAACAATCATGGAGAGACACGGCGGATGGGTTGAAATCGACAGTCCCCGAGAAGGCGGTACCGTTGTCACCCTGTTTTTTCCTCTAAATGCCCGGAATGCCCGTGAGGCATTGCATTATGATTTGCCTTAAATCGACGGCGACATAACAATTAACCTTCACCCGACAAAGGGGGGATCCCATGTTCAAAGACCTCAAGCTCGCAACAAAGATCTCGCTTGGATTCGGAGCGCTGATAATCGTCGCATTCGCCCTCGGCCTTATAGGCTGGAACAGCGTCCAACGTATGGCCGACAACTTCGAGAAAGCGCAAGCGGGCAGCGAATGTCTTGCCGTTCTCCAAACCACCGGTAGCCTGCGCCGAGATTTCACCATTTACGGCTTCAAAGTTAGAGAGGGAGAGACGGCCAACGCGGCGGACAAGTGGTCGACATCATACGAAGAGTTTACGTCCAAGCTGAATGATCTCTCTACGATGAAAGGACTTAAAACCGAATACCGCGATAAGACCATGCAGGGAATGAAAAACGCCGAACGATACAAAGAGGCATTCGAGGAGCAAAAAGAATCCCACACCGCTAAAGATGAAGCTTTTGCCGAGTGGGGCCGAATCGGCCGCGAAGTAACAGCCTACATCGGCAATCTCGATGATCGCCGTATAGGAAACCTGCGCCAACAATTTATCGAACCCTTTCTCCTGCTGCGCGTCGCCGCGGTATATTTGGTTGCGACCAACAGCGATAAGGAGTGGGATTCATTCCAAGATCAGCTCCGGAAGGTAAGGAACGGCTTGAAGCAATGGCGGCGCAACTTCGGAACCGAAGATGGTCTGGCCGGAGTCTCCACCAGCCTGAACGGATACCTCGATGAATACGAAACGGCGGGTGATCAGTACTGGGCCGCCGTAGAACAGAAAAATAGAGCCGATGCACGGATGAAGTCGGAAGCGGCCGCCATACTTGGAATGATCACCTCAATCGAACACGGCCTCGAAAAAGATATTGCGGCGCTGGCCGCGCGAACGAACGCCACGGTGATTATCGTTACAATCGTCGGCCTGCTATTGGGCGTCGGCCTCGCCGTAGTCATAACCCGCAGCATAGTCGGACCAATCAACCGGGTTATCCAAAGCCTCTCCAGCGGATCCGAGCAAGTGGCGTCCGCATCGGAACAGTTGTCCTCTTCGAGTCAGCAGATGTCCGAGGGAGCTAGCGAACAGGCGTCAAATCTCGAAGAGATTTCCAGCAGCCTCGAAGAGATGTCGTCGATGACAAAACAGAACGCGGACAACAGCCGCAAAGCGACCACCATGGCCGGCGACACCACCGAGGCCGCCAAACAGGGAAAGACCGGCATGGAAAGAATGAACGATGTAATCGGGCGTATCAAAACCTCTTCGGACGAGACCGCGAAAATCGTCAAAACAATCGATGAAATTGCCATGCAAACCAATCTCCTGGCCCTCAATGCCGCGGTGGAAGCCGCTCGCGCCGGCGAGGCGGGCCGGGGATTCGCCGTGGTTGCCGAAGAGGTGCGCAACCTTGCGCAACGCTCCGCTGAAGCGGCAAAAAACACTGCCAATCTCATTGCCGGATCACAAAAAAGCGCCGAAGACGGGGTCGAAGCCTCACGAGAAGTAAATGACCTGCTTGTCGACATAACCGACAAAGTCGAAAAAGTGAACCAGCTTATAGCCGAAGTGTCCGCGGCAAGCGATGAACAGTCCCAAGGTATCGATCAGGTCAACAC